>NZ_JBFAQA010000001.1:141745-193779 GCF_040677005.1 Nonomuraea sp. NPDC049421 | reverse complement strand
CCCTGTCATTCGACGCGCGTGGTGCTGGAGGCGAGGTTCGCCCCGCTGTTCGGCGAAGAAGAGCGCGACCTGGCCCGCTCCCGCCTCCAGGAATACGGCTACACCCCGCCCGAATAGCCGGACGGGGTGCGCGGGGAGGGCGTCAGGTGGTGTCGTGGGGATGGCGGACGCGGGCGTCGTCCTCGCGGCGCTGGTGCGGTACGGCGACGTCGGCGCCGCGCGGCCCCAGGTAGGGGTCCGTGGCGCGCAGGCCGGCCGTGGCGACCACCCGGCTGATGTCGCTGGGCGTGATCAGGCCGACGAGGTGCCCGTCGGGGTCGAGGACGACGGCACGGCCGTCCGCGCAGCCGTCCATGCGGCCGAGCAGGTCCGTCAGCGGCTCGTCAGGACGCGCCTGGGGCACCTCGTGCGGCGGGCAGGCGATGTCGCCCAGCCGGGTGGCCGCGCGGGCTTCGGGAGGCACCCGGCGGATGCGGTTCAGCGTGACCAGCCCGGTGAACACGCCGAGCCTGTCCACCAGCGGGTACGTCGACAGCCGGTGCCGCATGACCACCCGGTCGATCAGCCCCGCCACGGTCTCCTCGGGATGGGCGGTGACGGGCCTGCCGGACATGACGTCGCCGACGCGCAGCCCGTACAGGGCGTTGCCGAGCTGGGTCTGCTGTTCCTCGGCGGTGGCGGCATTCACCAGGAACAGGCCGATGAGGACCAGCCACAGCCCCTGGAACCCGAGCCCGGTGACGATCTGGAGGAAGCCGAGGGCGATGAGCACGTACCCGAAGACCCGGCCGGCGCGGGCCGCGGCGACGGCCGCCCGCGTACGGTCGCCCCAGCGCGCCCACAGGGCGGCCCGCAGCACCCGTCCGCCGTCGAGCGGCGCGGCCGGGATGAGGTTGAAGATGGCCAGCAGGACGTTCACCCCGGCCAGGTACCAGAAGATGCCGGCCAGCAGCGGCACCCCCGTCACGGCGCCGGCGAGCACCGCGACGACCGCCGACACCACGCCGACCAGGAGGCTCATCAGCGGCCCCACGACCGCGATCTTCAGGTCGGCGCCCGGCGTACGCGGCTCGCCGCGCAGTTCGGCGACGCCGCCGAGCAGCCACAGGGTGATCTGCGACACCTCGATGCCGTGGCGGCGCGCGGTCACCGCGTGGGCCAGCTCGTGGGCGAGCAGCGAAACCATGAACAGGACGGCGGCGACCAGCCCGGCCAGCAGGTAGACCGCCGGAGAGTGGCCGGGGAAGACGACCGGGAACCGCCCGAACGCCAGCCCCGCGACCAGGATGACGACGATGACCAGCACGCTGATGTTGAGCCCGACCCGGACTCCGGCGACGCGGCCAAGAGGAATCGAGGAGCGCATCTTCCCTCCCGCGAGAAGGCTGTCGCCGTCACTTACCCTCAGTCCGCCGCAGGTCACCTGCCCCGCAAAACGAGACCCCGGCGCAAAGACGGGCCCCGCGCGAAGGCCGCAGGCAGCGACCCGCGTCCGGACGCGGGTCGCTGGAGGGTCAGCGTTCTGGCGGGCCGGTCCTGGCGGGTGGGGGGCTGTCGCGGTCGTCGAGGTCGGTGCCGTGCCCGTCCCCGTGCCCGTGCCCGTCCCCGTGCCCGTGCCCGTCGCCATGAGGGCCGTGCCCGTCCCCGTGCCCGTCCCCGTGCCCGGCGCCCAGCCGGATCTTCTCGCCCCCGTACGCCCGGCTCATCTTCACCCTGAGCCGGCCGAGCGGCCCGCGCGCCACCTCGGGCGGCACCCCGTCCCCGTCCGGCGCGGACGGCAGCATCGGGACGGGGGTCTTGCCCTGTACGTGCGCCTCGATGTCGTCCGACGGTTTCGTGTGCACCTCGATGAACTCCCCGTGCGGCAGTCGCTGGATGACCCCCGACTCGACGCCGTGCGAGGCCACGGCGGCGTCGGAGCGCTGCAGGCCGAGGCAGATGCGGTAGGTGATCCAGTACGCCAGCGCGGGGGCGATGAAGATGAGCGCGCGCCCGATGTACGTCGTCCAGTTGAGGCTGACGTGGAAGTTGGCGGCGACCAGGTCGTTGGCGCCGAGCAGCCACAGCACCCCGTAGAAGGTGATGGCGGAGATGCCGATGGCGGTGCGGTGCGGGTTGTTGCGCGGCCGGTCGGCGATGTGGTGCTCGCGCCGGTCGCCGGTGACCCACTGTTCCAGGAACGGGAAGAGCACGAGCCCGGTGATGATCAGACCGAGGGGCACGAGGGCCGGGATGAGGACGCTGAGCGGCAGCGTCCCGCCGGCGGTGCCGAACAGGTTGATCTCCCAGGGGGGCATGAGGCGCAGCGAGCCCTCCAGGAAGCCCATGTACCAGTCGGGCTGGGAGCCGGCGGAGATGTCGGCCGGTGTGTAGGGGCCGAACAGCCAGATGGGGTTGATCTGCGCGAACGTCGCGAGCCCGCACACCACTGCGAGCGTGAACAGCAGGTACGCACCCGACTTGCCCATGAAGGCGGGCAGCAGCGGCGCGCCCACCACGTTCCGCTCGGTACGTCCCTTGCCCGGCATCTGAGTGTGCTTCTGCACCCACATCAGGACGAGGTGGGCGGTGATGAGCGCGAGCAGGATGCCGGGGATGAGCAGGATGTGCAGGGCGTAGAAGCGTTCGATGACGGTCTCGCCGGGATACTCGCCGTTGAAGAGGAAGAACGACAGGTACGTGCCGACCAGCGGGATCGACTGCAGCACGCCCTGCGTGATCCGCAGCCCGGCGCCTGACAGCAGGTCGTCGGGCAGCGAGTAGCCGGTCAGGCCCTCGAACAGCGACAGCGTGAACAGGCCGATGCCGATCAGCCAGTTGATCTCGCGCGGCTTGCGGTAGGCGCCGGTGAAGAACACCCGCAGCATGTGGACGACCAGGCTGGCCACGAACAGCAGGGCCGCCCAGTGGTGGATCTGCCGTATCAGCAGGCCGCCGCGCACCTCGAAGCTGATCTCCAGCGTGGACGCGTACGCCTCGGACATCTGCACGCCGAGCAGCGGCGCGTAAGGGCCGTCGTAGATGACGTGGCCCATGCTGGGACGGAACCAGAAGGTGAGGAACGTCCCGGTCAGCAGCAGGATGATGAACGTGTAGAGCGCGATCTCGCCCAGCAGGAACGACCAGTGGTCGGGGAAGATCTTGCGCAGGTTGCGCTTGAGGAAGTTCGCGCCGCCGATGCGGTCGTCAAGGAACCTGGCCGGCCCGCTGATGAGCTTCGGCGGTGTCTCCATCGATGGCCTCCCCCATAGCCGCGGCCCCGGCAGGACGATCCCAGGCCCCCGTGATCGCCTGCCCCCACGCTGGAACCGCCGGGGCAACTGGTAAGGCGGCTGCCCCCGATCTCCTCCACGAAAACACAAGCGCCAGCAAGGACTTCCCCGCCGAGCAGCGCATCGGCCCCGGGGCCGGGGGGCGGGCGAGGCGATCGGCGGTTTGCGTATGGGTGTGACGGGCAGCCGCGCAACCATGGGAACCACATCCACGATCACGGTGCGCACAGGCCGCCGGCGGCGGGGGCTGCTCCTGGCGGGCGCGGCAGTGTCGGGGGCCGTGGCAGGGGCGGCCGCGATGGCGGCCAGGCGGGTGTCGCGCAACCGGCATCCGGCCACCATCCCCTGGTACGCGGTCACCGTCGCGGTCGACCCCGCCGAGCTGACCGGCAGGGAACGGCCGGACCTGCTCGCCCGGCTGGCCGAGCGGCACGAGGTGCGCATCACGCGGGCGCCGGGCGGCCGGGGCACCGAGATCGCGGTCCGCACCGCCGACGGCGCGGCCAGGGAGCAGGTACGGGCGCTCAAGCAGCTCCTGGAGACCGGCGAGGTGCTGGTGGTGGAGGGGCAGCCGGAGGGCCGCCGCACCCCGCTCGGCCGCGCCGCCCGCCCGGCGATCCGCCGGCTCACACGAAGGGGAGCCCGGTGACCGCCCGGCGCGCGCGAAGAGAACCTCAAGGAGAACGGCGGAGGCGCGCACGATGAGCGCGCCGTGCGGGCGAAGGAGGAGGGCGTGATGAGGGCGTTGTGCTGGACGGGCGTCAACGAGGTGGCGGTCGAGGACGTGCCGGAGCCGAAGCTGCTCAACCGGCAGGACGCGCTGGTCAAGGTGACGGCCAGTTCGGTGTGCGGGTCCGACCTGCACCTGCTGGACGGCTACGTCCCCGCGATGCTGAAGGGCGACGTGCTGGGCCACGAGTTCGTCGGCGAGGTGGTGGAGGTCGGCCAGGACGTACGGAACCGCCGGGTGGGCGAGCGCGTCACCGTGTGCTCGATCCTGGGCTGCGGCCGCTGCCACTACTGCCAGGAGGGCCTGTGGTCGCTGTGCGACAACACGAACCCGAACCCGGGCCTCCAGGAGAAGCTGAACGGCCACTCCAGCGCCGGCATCTTCGGCTACTCCCACGCCATGGGCGGCTTCGCGGGCAGCCACGCCGAGTACGTCCGGGTCCCGTACGCCGACGTCAACGCCTTCCCCGTGCCGGAGAACGTCCCGGACTCGAACGCGGTGTTCGCCTCGGACGCGGTCCCGACGGGGTGGATGGGCGCGGACCTCGGCCAGGTGGGCCCGGGTGACGTGGTGGCCGTGTGGGGCTGCGGCGGGGTGGGCCAGATGGCCGCGCTGGCGTCCCTGCGCATGGGCGCCGAGCGGGTGATCGCGATCGACCGCTTCCCCGAGCGGCTCGGCATGGCCGCCGCGCTCGGCGCGGAGCCGCTCGACTACGAGCGGACGGACGTGCTGGACGCGCTCAAGGAGCTGACCGGCGGGCGCGGCCCCGACGTCTGCATCGAGGCGGTCGGCATGGAGAGCCACGGCACCGGCCCCCAGTACGCCTACGACCGCGCCAAGCAGGCGGTGCGCCTGCAGACCGACCGGGGTCTCGCGCTGCGCCAGGCGGTGCAGGCGTGCAGGAAGGGCGGCACGGTGTCGGTGCTCGGCGTGTACGTCGGGATGGTCGACAAGTTCCCGATGGGCGCGCTGATGAACAAGGGCCTGACGATGCGCGGCGCCCAGCAGCACGGCCACCGCTACATCCCGATGATCCTGGAGCGGATGGGCCGGGGCGAGATCGACGCCTCCCCGCTGCTGACGCATCCGATGAGCCTGGACGACGGCGCGAAGGGCTACGAGCTGTTCAAGCGCAAGCTGGACGGCTGCGTCCGCGCCGTCTTCCGCCCGTGACCTGCACCGACATTTCACACAATCTCATGAACTCCGGCGTGGCAGCCGCCATCGGATACAGGCGTGAGATTCTTCGTCACCCAGCTGCTCCGCTTCGCCTGGGCGGAGGCGCGGTCGTGCACGTTCGCGCTCGCCATGTTCGCGGGCCTCGCCGCCTCGTCGGTGCTGCCGCTGCCGATCCCGCGTTACGACGCGCTGCTGCTCTACGCCGTCGCGATGACCGCGCTGCTGCGCCTGACCCGCTGGGAGAGCGGCGCGGAGACCGCCGTCATCGCCGCGTTCCACCTGGTGGGGCTGGCCTTCGAGCTGATCAAGGTAAGGCTCGGCTCGTGGAGCTATCCCGAGGACGCCTACACCAAGATCGGCGGGGTGCCGCTCTACAGCGGGTTCCTCTACGCGGCCGTCGGCAGCTACGTCTGCTCGGCGTGGCGGATCTTCGAGCTGCGGCTGGCGAACTACCGTACGGTGCCGACCACCCTCGTCGCGCTCGCCGTCTACGTGAACTTCGTCAGCCAGCACTACTGGATCGACCTGCGGCTCCCGCTGGCCGCCGCGCTGCTGCTCGTCACGTGGGGCACGGTGGTGCACTTCACGGTGGGCGGCCGGCGCTACCAGATGCCGCTGGCGCTGGCGCTCGCCCTCATCGGCTTCTTCCTGTGGGTGGCCGAGAACATCGCCACCTTCCTGGGCGCCTGGCAGTACCCGCACCAGCAGGAGACCTGGCATCTCGTGCATCCCGCGAAGTTCGGGGCGTGGGCGCTGCTGGTCAGCGTCACGTTCGTGATGGTCGCCTCGTGGCAGGCGAGCCGCGGACGGCTGCACCTCGCCGCCTCGCGCGGCCAGGTGAGGGGCTGGGCGGCGCCGGTGCGCCGCGTGCCCTCGTAAGACACGAACCGTCCATCCGCACGTCACATGCGTGCGGTATCTTGAGCGGGTTCTTCCGGATGCCACCACGCCGTGGCCCCAGGGCGAGGAGGTGAGGCTGCATGAGCAGTCAACCTCCTAGTCGCACTCACTGAGCCGCCGACTTCCCCCTTTCACCCGGCAGCGCCGCGCGCCTCCTCCGTCGCGCGGGCCGGGTCGTCGCCCCTTGAGTCCTTCCGGAGGTCCCTGATGATGTCCGATTGGCGGTCCCGCGTTCTGCGTCCCGTCCGCCGCGCCGCCACCGCCCAAGCAGAGCCCGCGCCCGAGCAGTCGATGGACCCGCGCGGCCGCCGCCCGTCCGGTGAGCGTGAGCTCGGCGCGCAGGTGCTCGACGCCGCCCTCTACCGCGACGGCCGGCGCCTCGACAGCCCGTCGTCGCCCGCCGACGTACGCGCCCGCCTGCGCAAGGAGCCGGGCACGATGGCCTGGATCGGCCTCTACCAGCCCGACGAGGCGCACCTCGCGGAGCTCGGCGAGGAGTTCGGGCTGCACGAGCTGGCCATCGAGGACGCCGTCGTCGCCCACCAGCGGCCCAAGCTGGAGCGCTACGGCGACACCCTGTTCGTGGTGCTGCGCGCCGCCCGCTACGACGACGCCGCGGAGGAGGTGGAGTTCGGCGAGATCCACCTGTTCTGCGGCCCCGACTTCGTGCTGACCGTCCGCCACGGCAACGCTCCCCCACTGCACCCGGTGCGCGCCCGCATGGAGGCCGACCCCGGGCTGCTCGCCCGCGGCTCGGAAGCCGTCCTGTACGCCGTCCTCGACCATGTCGTCGACGGTTACGCCCCCGTCATCGCCGGCCTGCAGAACGACATCGACGAGATCGAGACCCAGGTCTTCGGCGGCGACCCGGGCGTCTCGCGGCGCATCTACGAGCTGTCGCGCGAGGTGATCGAGTTCCAGCGGGCGACCAGGCCGCTGCTGGCCATCCTCGACGGCCTGACGGCGGGCTTCGACAAGTACGGCACCGAGGAGGAGCTGCAGCGCTACCTGCGCGACGTCGCCGACCACGCCACCACGGTGGCCGAGCGGGTCGACGGGTTCCGCCAGATGCTGGCCGACATCCTCACCGTCAACGCCACCCTCGTCACGCAGGCGCAGAACGAGGAGATCAAGCACATGACGGAGGCCAGCCTGGCCCAGAACGAGGAGATCAAGAAGATCTCCTCCTGGGCCGCCATCCTCTTCGCGCCCACCCTCATCGGCACCGTCTACGGCATGAACTTCGAGGCCCCCGGCATGCCCGAACTGCGCTGGACGTACGGCTATCCCTTCGCGCTCGGCCTGATGGCGCTGACCTGCCTCAGCCTCTATCTGATCTTCAAGCGCCGCGACTGGCTCTGAGCCCCTACAGGCCCTGGGTCAGGGCGACGATCACCGTGATCAGCGCGATCGGGCCGAGGATCGCGGTGTTGACCACGACCGCGCTGCTGCCGGGCAGCACGCGGGCGAGGGCGCCGGAGGCGACGCGGCGCACCCGGCCGGCGCCGGGCAGCGCGAACAGGCCGATCGTGAAGACCCCCGCCGCCAGCGACTCGGCGTGGCCGGCGCTCAGCAGGCCGGTCATGTTCAGGAGCGTGCCGGCGACGAGGCCGAACGCCAGCGACAGGAGCAGGTGGCCGACCGCCACGAGCGCGGCCCTGGTGACGTCTTCGCGCTCCTCGTCGAGGAAGTGGCCGGCGACGCGCAGCGCCAGCGAGAGCCCGGCCGCGATCAGGCCGACGGCGACCGGCTCGAGCACGGTGAACGCCGCCAGCATGACCAGCACGAGCACGCCGGAGAAGCCGCTGCTCTTCATGAACCTGCGCAGGTCGAACGGCTCGGCGGGCGGCGCGGGGCGCGGCGGCTCGGGCAGGGGGTCCTGCACGGTCTCCGCCGCGGTGGTCCCGGGGTGCCGCTGCTCGTGGACGCTCGTGGCGTACGCGACGGGCGGCAGCAGGTCGGAGACGGCGTCCATGGTGAGCGTACGGTCGGCCCGCGTGGCGGGGCGGGGGCTCCCGCCGTCGGGGTCGAGCTCGGCGGCCATGCGGGCCAGCTCGCGCGCGGTGGGCCGCTCAGTGGGGTCGAGGGTCAGCGCCCTGGTCAGCCAGCCGCGCAGCCACGCCGGGGCGTGCTCGGCCTGCCAGCGGCCCTCCATGGTGTTGAAGCAGACGGACTCGAACGTCCCCGTGCCGAACGGCGGCAGACCCGTGGCGGCGAAGAACACCGTCGAGGCGAGCGCGTGCACGTCGGCCGCCTGGGTGACCAGCGACTCGCGGATGATCTCGGGCGCGAGGTAGCCGGGCGTGCCGACGAACATCCCCGTCTGGGTCAGCCTGGCCGCGTCGACCAGGTGCGCGATGCCGAAGTCGATGACCAGCGGCGCGCCGTCGACCATCATGACGTTGGACGGCTTGAGGTCGCGGTGGATCACCCCGGCCGCATGGATGTCGACCAGCGCCTGGCACAGCCCCTGGGCGAGCCTGACGACGTCGTGCGGGCTCAGCGGGCCGCCGGTCAGCACGGTGTCCTCGAGCGTGCGGCCGTCGGCGAAGCGGGTCACGACGTAGGGCCGGCCCCCGGCCAGCTCGGCGTCGAGCACCTCGGCGACGAAGCGGCTGCGTACCCGCCGCATGGTCTCGACCTCGCGGAAGAGGCGGTCGCGCGCCTTGAGGTCGGCGGCCACGTGCGGGTGCAGCACCTTGATCGCGACGTGCCGTCCCGCCTCGTCGAGACCGAGGTGGGCGACCCCCATGCCGCCCTCGCCGATCTTCCTGAGCACCCGGTAGGGACCGAGTTGTTCCTGCGCCTGTGTGCTCATCCTCGACGTCATCCTCCGTGTTCCCCCGTTGGCCGCTGGTCGTCCGTACAGGACGGGACATTGTCCCGCATCTCCGCCCTTCGCCCCGCGTTGTTCACCCTTCCAACGCCTGGGCGGGCCCGCAAGGTTTCCCACCACAGCACTTCTCCGCACCGAATCCCCCATCCGGTACGGGGTTTCCGAGCGTCCGGAACCCGGGAGCCGATTTCTTCCGGGTTATTGACGAAATTTGCGCGGCTTCGGCAGACTCTCCGGCAGGTCGCGGCGAGCCGCGGCGGATCACCGCAGTGGGAGGACGTACTGATGACTGGTTCCGACAACGGCGCGCAGGTCGGCCGGAGAGCCTTGCTGGCCGGCGTGGCAGGTCTGGCCGGGGCGGCGGCGCTGCCGGCGACGGCGGCCCAGGCGGCGCCGGGACGCTATCCCGCGAACTGGCCGGAGCAGGAGCCGTACGGCGTTGCGGACACCCGGCCCGACCTGTGGCCCAGGGACGACAACTCGTTCGTGCTGCCGCTCGAACTGCGCCCCCGCGACAGGGAACTGGGCCGGGTGTGGATGCGGGACACGTACGTCAACTGCTTCAGCGTGCGCGGCCGCCCGCTCTACGTCGCGACGGGCACCACGCGGGTGCCCGGCCTGCAGGCGGCGGGCCCCTGGAACGACGGCATCTTCGTGTGGACCGCGCCGTCGCTGAAGGGCCCATGGCGGCTGGCGGACACCACCCGCATCAGGCCGGACGCGGAGAAGGGCAAGGTGTGGTCGCCCGAGTTCGCCGGCGAGAACCGGGAGGGCCGCACGGTGGTGGCACCGTGGCAGGAGTACTGGACCGACGACAGGTTCGGCAAGCGCGGCCAGGCGTGGGCGCCGGAGGTGCACTACTTCCGCGGCAAGTGGTACATCGCGGCCTGCATGGGCGACCACTCCCGGAAGGTGGGCTCGTTCCTGCTGGTGAGCGAGGGCGGGGTCGAGGGGCCCTACCGGCTCGCGGAGGGCAACCTGGACAAGCCGTTCGGCGAGTCCTTCGTCGGCGGCCCCGAGTTCATCGAGCCGGGCGCGTACCACCACATCGACGGCAGCCTGTACACCGAGGGCGGCGACGCGTGGCTGGTGCTGCACAACCACCTGTACGCCAAGCTCCGCGACGACATGGAGGACATCGTCCCGGCCACGGGGCTGCCCGCGTTCCAGCAGCAGCCGTACACGCCGGAGCCCTACCTCGAAGGCGCGTACGTCTTCAAGCACGAGGGCAAGTACTACCTCCTGCACGCCGCCTGGGACCGCACCTCCACCAACCCCGACGGCAGCACCCGCTACGCCTACGACCCGGGCGGCGCGGGCCGGACGCAGTACCAGTACGACGCGGTGATCGCCGTAGCCGACCGGTTCGAGGGCCCGTACTCCAAGCGGTGGACGCTGGGCGTCGGCGCCGGGCACAACAACGTCTTCCGCGACCACGCCGGACGGTTGTGGGCCACGTTCTTCCGCAACCCGAACGTCGGCCACTGGGCCGACCCGTCCCGCGTCGGCGACGCGGCGGTGGCCGGCGTGGTGCGGCTGGAGTGGACGGGGCCGCGCGGGAACCGCCTCTACGTCCAGCGCCGCCACGGCCGCTGACCCGGCCTTGCTCTACAGGCTGTAGAGTGACGCGGACCTAGGAAAGGGGCGAAAGTGCTGCGCTGGTTCCGGATCGCGGCGGTGGCCGAGGCGTGCTCGTGGGCGGGCCTGCTGGTCGGGATGTTCTTCAAGTACGTGACCGAGACCGGCGAGCTCGGCGTCAAGGTGTTCGGGCCGATCCACGGCGCCCTGTTCGTGCTGTACGGGCTCGGCGTGCTGCTCTCGGCGCGGGAGGCGGGCTGGAGCCGCGGCGCGATCGTGCTCGGGCTGGCGTGCGCGGTGCCGCCGTTCACCTCGCTCTGGTTCGAGCGCCGCATGGCCGCCCGCACCCCGCAACCCGCCTGACCCATGCCCTGCCCCCGGTCCGCCGAGGCCGGGGGCATTTTCTGTGTGCACGAAATGTCGTGCACGACTTATGATGCATGTATGCCGGAAGACGACATGGCCGACCTGGGCGCGGCCAAAGCGCTGGCCAACCCGCTCCGGCAGCGCATACTCAGGGAGCTGGAGCTGCTCGGCGAGGCCACCTCCACGACCCTGGCCGCCCGCCTGGGCGTCACCACCGGCGGCACCAGCTACAACCTGCGGATCCTGGCCGAGCACGGGTTCGTGGAGGAGGTGCCGGAGCGGGCGCGCGGCAAGGAACGCTGGTGGCGTTCGGCGCGCCGCAGCGTACGCTTCGAGCCGCGCGGCGCGCAGGAGCCCGCCATGCGCGACGCCGTCGACCTGCTCGCCGAGGTGTGGTTCGGCGAGGACAAGGAGTTGCTGGCCCGGCTGGACGAGGTGCGCGACCAGCTGGGCCCGTGGGCCGACGCGCGGCCGTTCTCACGCGGGGTCATCACGGTCGACCTCGACGAGCTGATGGCGTTCTTCACCGACTATCTCGCGCTGCTCAAGCGCTATCAGCGTCCGCACGGCCAGGCCGCGCCCGGCGCGCGCACCGTGCACACCAGGTTCGTCGCGTTCCCCGACCCCGAGGAGGGCGCCACCGGCCGACACGACTGACGACGATGATCCGGGCCGCCGAGCGGCAACTCGGCGACCCGGGCTCTGCGAAAGCTGCGATGCCTCGCCACCAGGCGAGTTCCTGATGCTCACAACTTCCCTCGTTAGGAGAGCACTCCATGCTGTCCGTACGCAAATCAGCCGGATTACTGCTGCTGGTCGCGCTGCTGACGCTGTTCCAGCCCGTACGCCAGGCCGCCGCCACCTATCCGACCACCGCAGATCCGACCACCGCAGATCCGACCACCGCAGATCCGACCACCGCAGATCCGACCACCGCAGATCTGACCGCCACCGATCTGACCGCCACCGATCTGACCGCCACCGATCTGACCGCCACCGACGTGAGCTTCACCAGCGACGGCCGGACGTTGCACGGCACTCTGCTCGCCCCCGCCGGAGCCCGCGGGCTGCCCGCGATGGTGCTGGTCGCCGGGTCGGGGGGCACGTCGCGGACCGAGTACCGGCCGGAGGCGGAGGCGTTCGCCAGGGCCGGGGTCGTCACGCTCGTCTACGACAAGCGGGCCGGCTACTCGCGGGCGACCACCTCGTTCGACGACCTCGCCACGGACGCGCTCGCCGCCCTGGACCTGCTGCGCCGCCGCCCCGAGGTCGATCCCCGGCAGGCGGGGCTGTGGGGGCACAGCCAGGGCGGCTGGGTCGTCCCGCTGGCCGCCGCCCGCGCGGACGCGGTCGCGTTCGTGGTCACGGTGGGGGCGAGCGCCCTGCGTCCTGATCGCACGCAGCTGTGGAGCAACCGCGCCCACCTCGCGCACACGGGCGTCGCCGAGCGGCTGATCGACCCGATCGGCACACGGCTCAGCCGGGTGCTCATGGCGGCCGGCCTGTTCGGCGACACCGGCAACGACCCCGTCGCGAACCTCGTCCGCGTCCGCCGGCCGCTGCTCGCCGTCTTCGCCGAGCACGACCGCTCCACCGCGCCCGGGGAAAGCCTGGCGATCTTCCGTCAGGCGCTGCAGCGCGGCGGCCACGGGCACTACGCGCTGAAGGTCGTCCGCGACGCCGACCACGACCTGCGGGCGAGCCACGACGGCTTCACCCGGGGCTCCGGGTTCGCGCCCGGGTACGTCGACACGGTCGCCTCCTGGGTCAAGGGCCTCGCCGCCGGTCCCCCGGCCGTCTCCGCCGACCCGCCGCCCGCCCAGCCGTTCGCCAGCCGGCCGGTCGCGGCGCCCGCCTGGCACGAGTCGCCGGTCCTGCACGTGGCGGTGTTCGCGGCGATGCTCGCGGCGTTCGCCTGCTACGGGATCGGCGGCGCCGTACGCCGCGTGCGCGGCCGGGCGGGCGACGACCGGGGAACCGTGGTGCGGTGGGCGCCCAGGGTGGTGGCCGCCGGCGGGACGGCCGTGCTGGTCGGAACGCTCCTCTACCTGGGGTCCGTCGTCATGACGGGCGCCACGGAGGTGGACGCGGCGGTGCTCGGACGGCCTCCGTGGTGGCTGGCGCTGCAACTCCTCACGGCGCTGACCGTGGTCGCGGGCGTGGTGAGCGCGTTCGGCGCCCGGCGGTCCGGTTTCCGGCGGGGCGGTTTCCGGCGGGGCGTGCTGCTGTCAGGGGCGCTGCTGCTGGTGCCGTGGGCGGCGTACTGGGGGCTGCTGACCCCGTAACCGCTTCCGGCCCCGCTGCTGACCCCGTGACCCGCTTCCGATGCCGCCACCGGAAGCGGGTCCGGCCGCCCACCACCCGAAGCCCCCTGCGGACCCGCAGGCACGACCCGCGCGGGTCGTGGGCTCGCCGGCCGGTCAGGTGCCGACGGTGACGGGGCGCTCCCCGCGGACGCTGCGCCGCCGGTGCTCGCCTTCGACGTGCTGCTTCAGCCGCGCGAGGTCCTGGCGCAGCTTGTGGCCCGGGTCCGCGCCGAGGAGCCTGGCGATCGCGTGCCCGGCGGCCCCCACCACCGGGTTGTACGTCAGCCGCACCTGCACGCGGGTCCTGCCCCGCCCCCTGTCCACCAGCCGCAGCGATCCGGTGTGCGCGATGAGCTGCCCCTCGGTGGACTTCCAGGCGATCTCCTTGCCCTCGTCGCGCTTGGTCTCGGTGGCGTCGAAGCGGATCGGCACCCCGGCCGGGCCCTTGATCATCCAGTGCGACAGCTCACCGTCGGGCGAGCGGCGCACCTCGTACACGTCGGGCATGACCCGGGCGAAGACCGAATAGTCGCTCACCAGCTCCCAGATGGCCTCGGACGGGGCGGCGATCTCGACCGCCTCGGCCACGTCCACCGCGCTCCGGCCGGCGTTGACGCCGGTGAGCCTGCGCAGCGGCAGGTTGGTCAGCGCGCGGGCGGCCACGGCGACGCCCGCCGTGCGGACGACCCAGGAGAGCGGGCCCGGCAGGCGGCGGGCGGCGGTCAGCGCGTACGCGGCCGCCACCCCCGCCATGAACCTGGCGGTCGGTGACCAGCGCTGCTGCAGCAGCTCGGGCACGGGCTCGCGGGGCCGGCCAGGCCCCTGCAACGTGGGCACGCCGGTCGGGTCGAGATGCGGGGTCCAGCGGGCCACGACCGACTTGACGCCGGGAATGCGGCGTACGGCCTTCCTGGCCCGCTCCTCCTCGCCGGCCAGCAGGTCGCCGTCCAGCGTCACCACGTGGTCCTCGACCGTGACGTGGACGGCGTGCGGGTGGCTGACGTGGCGGCCCAGCTCGGCGCGTATCCGCTCGGTCAGCACCCGGTCGTCGGCGGAGCGGCCGCTGACCTGGTAGCGCAGCGCGGCGCCCGCGCCACGCCCGCGGTTGCCCAGGTCGCGGCTGAGCACACCGGCGCCGTCCCGCACCTCGTGCGTGGCGTGCGCGGCCTGGTCGCGGACGCGCGCCCGGCGGGCCCGCCCGCGCGCGGGGTCCAGCAGGTACACGGCCGCGGCCCCCGCGCAGGCCCCCGCCCCGGCCGACTTGAGGACGATCGGAAGGCGTGACCGGCCGTCCCCCGCGCTTACGTCGCGATAGGTGCTCATGACTCCCCCAGTTCGCACCCGGCATCATGCTCGCGTTCATGCTCGCGGAGGGCCGCTACCCGCCCATGACCTGCGCTAACCGAGGCGCGCGCCGACTCTGCGTGACGACGTATTCACGGATGACCACCGGAGCCGTAAAGTGTCAGGATGACTGTCGTGATCACGCGGCCGGTCCGGCCTGAGCAGTCTCCCGTCGGCGCCGTGGTCCCCCGTCTCACGAGGTTCCCGCGCGCGGGACGTGTTCCCCTCCCCCAGCAGCCGTACAGCTGACGCACGACAAGGACCCTTATGTCACAGATCAGTCCCCCCGGCCCTGCGGAAACGGGCAGCGACGGCCAACCCGCGCTCAAGCGGGTGATGGGCCCAGGCCTCCTGCTGCTCTTCATCGTCGGCGACATCCTCGGCACCGGCATCTACGCCCTGACCGGCCAGGTGGCCGGCGAGGTGGGCGGCGCCGCGTGGCTGCCGTTCGCCATCGCGTTCATCGTCGCGCTGATCACGGCGTGCTCCTACCTGGAGCTGGTCACGAAATATCCGGAGGCGGCGGGCGCTGCGCTCTACGTCCACAAGGCGTTCGGCAAACACCTGCTGACCTTCCTGGTGTGCTTCGCGGTGATGTGCTCCGGCATCACTTCGGCGTCGGCGGCCTCGCGGGCCTTCGCCGCGAACCTCGCCACCGGCTTCGGCTTCGAGGCAGGCAACACCGTCATCCTGCTGATCGCGATGGCGTTCATGCTGCTGGTGCTGGCCGTCAACCTGCGCGGCGTGGGCGAGAGCGTCAAGGTCAACGTGGTGCTCACCGCGATCGAGCTGTCCGGCCTGCTGCTCGTCATCGTGCTCAGCCTCTACTTCATCACCGGCGGGCAGGCCGACTTCTCCCGGGTGGTGGCGTTCGAGACGCCCGAGGACAAGAGCGTGTTCCTCGCGGTCAGCGCGGCCACGTCGCTGGCCTTCTTCGCCATGGTCGGCTTCGAGGACTCCGTCAACATGGCCGAGGAGACGAAGAATCCGACCAAGATCTTCCCGCGGATGATGTTCACCGGCATCGGCATCACCGGGCTGATCTACGTCCTGGTGTCGATCTGCGCGGTCGCGGTGGTGCCGGTCGGCAGGCTGGCGGAGAGCGAGACGCCGCTGGTGACGGTGGTGGAGACGGCGGCGCCGGGGGTGCCGATCGGCGAGCTGCTGCCGTTCATCTCGATGTTCGCCGTCGCGAACTCGGCGCTGATCAACATGCTGATGGCCAGCCGTCTGCTGTACGGGATGAGCAAGCAGGGCGTGCTGCCGCCGTTCCTCGCCAAGGTGCACCCGACGCGGCGCACCCCGCACGCGTCCATCGTGTTCACCACCGGCATCGCGCTGCTGCTCATCGCCTACGTCTCGCTGGTGCCCGACAGCCCGGTCGTCGCGCTGCTCGGCGGCACCACGTCGCTGCTGCTGCTCGCGGTGTTCGCGCTGGTCAACGTCTCCGTCCTGGTGCTGCGCCGCGAGGACACCGGCGTCGAGCACTTCAAGGCGGGCCGGGTCCTGCCCGTGGTGGGCACGGTCACCTGCCTCTACCTGGTGCTCCCCTGGTCCTCCGGCCGCCCGGCCGGCCAGTACGAGATCGCGGGCGTCCTGCTGGCGGTCGGCCTGCTCCTGTGGGGCCTCACCTGGTGGTCACGAAGAAGAGCCTGACCCCCAGCCACCAGGGCCGCTCCCCTCGGGGAGCGGCCCTTTCACCGGGCCGGAGGCACGGCCGCCAGGTTCACCACCCGCAGCCCGTCGCCCTGCCGCCAGGCGATCACCCCGTCTCCTCCCGACCACTGGGTGAGCGGCGCGAAGGAGACGAGGCGGTCGGCCCGCGCGTCGTAGACGCCCTGGTGCCCGACGAAGAACCGGTCACGGTAACCGGGCTCCCTCAGCCCCTTCCGTACGCGTACGTCGCGGCCGTCCAGCCGCTGCACCACGGTGTCCTGGCCGCGGGTCCCCACGCACCGGGTGGGCCCGCACCGCAGCCCTTCGACGCCGTACGCCGCCCGGATCGTCACCTTCCTACCGGTCTCCAGGTTCACCATGCGGGTGGGGTTGTCGTGCAGGGCGAGCGGCTCGTCGGTGGCCCAGGGCCAGCCGGCGAGCTGGAGCCCGGCCGACCGGGGCACCTTCTCGGGCTCTCCACCGCTGAGGCTCAGCCGCCAGATCCCGCCGAGCGGGCTCGACCAGGCCACCTCGTCGCCCGCCAGCGCCAGCCGGTCGGGCTCGCCCGCCGCGCCGGTCTCCACGCGACCGGCCCGCCGCGCCTGCCCGCTGCCCCGCAGCGGAGCGACCCACACCCAGCCCTTGCTCAGCCAGGCGGCGTGCTCCTCATCGACGGTCAGCGCGCGCATGTCGGCGGGCGGCGTGAACACCGCACCGAACCGCCCGGTCGTCACGTCGTAGACGCCGATCTGCCCCGGCTCGTGCCTGACCAGCAGCCGCGTGGCGTCGATCGCGGCCAACGGCCGATAGCCCGCCGGGATGGTGACCATCGCGTCCGGCCACACCCGCTCGATCTCCCGCCCCGCCCCACTCGGCAGGCCCGTCGCCCGGTCCCCCTCCGTGCGAGCACCGTCCGTGGCAGAGCCGTCCGGTCCAGCGCCGTCCGTTCGGGGGCCGTGCGCGCTCAGGACAGGGCGGAGCGGCGAGGGCCAGGTGGCCGCCACTCCCCAGCCGAGCGCGATCGCGCACGCCGCCGCCAGCACCGCCCGCGCCCGGCGGTGTCGGCGACGGCGCCGGCGCTCCGCCAAGCCGGCCAGCAGGTCGTGTTGCGGCGCGCGTTCCGCGATCATCCGCAGCGCCTCGGTCAACTGGGCCTCGATCAGCTCGTCCTCGGTCCTCATGCGAGCCTCCCCGACAGGGCCTGAGCGCGGACGCGGAGGGTGGCGAGGGCCCGCGATGCCTGGCTGCGTACGGTCGCCTGGGAGATCCCGAGGATCGCGGCGATCTCGTCGTCGCCCAGCCCCTCGTGATAGCGCAGCACCAGCACCGCCCGCTGCTTCGGCGGGAGGGCGCGCAGGCGCTGCCAGACCTCGCGCAGGTCGTGCTCGTCCTCGTGGACCGGCGAGGGCACCTCGTCGGTGAGGTGCTCGCGCCGGCGGCGGCGCCACCAGGTCACGTGCTGCCTGGCCATGATCGTGCGGACGTACCCCTCCGGGTCGTCCTTCCGCCTGACCCGGCGCCAGGTGGAGTTCAGCTTGAGCAGGGCCTCCTGCACCAGGTCGGCGGCGTCGTCGGCGTTCCCCGTCAGCACCAGGCCGTATCGCAGCAGCGCCGGCCCCCTGGCCCGGACGAAATCCTCGAACTCCACCTCCCAGGGACGCCCGGGCCGCGGCTTCCGTTGCAAAAACCTGTCAGCCGATCCTCGTGTAGATGAGCTTGAAGTCGTGGCGCCATGTGTGGCCGTCCTCCGAGATCTCCCAGGCGCCCTCGATCGTCTTGCCGTCGGCCGTGACCGTGCCGCGGTAGCGCTGGGCGAAGGCCGGGTCCGCGCGCCAGAAGCGCAGCTCGCCGTTCTCGAGGGTCATCAGGTAGTCGCGGGTTTCGCCGCGCGAGTCGTGGTAGTGCTGGACGAACACCTCGGGCTGGTCGCTCAGGCCGATGGCGCACATACCGTCGGGGGCGTCGGGGTGGTCGTTGGTGAAGGTCTGGGCGAGCACCCGCCGTCCCTTCAGCCAGGCGAACGTGGTGCGGCCGTGCCCGACGACCTCGGGGCTGCCGGGGCCGAAGAAGCCGGCGTCGAAGACGGCGGCCGTCTTCCACTCCCCCACCAGCACGTCGAGGCGGTCGAGGGCCGGTGAACGGCCGGACGGCAGGTCGGCGGGGGTGATCTTCTCCTCGCTCATCGCGATGGGTCCTCTCGTCGCGCCGGAAACGGGCTTACGGAAGGTTGGACCGTCCGCGGAGCGAGAACTCATCGGCGGGCACGCGAGAGCCCGGGCACGGTGAGGTGCCCGGGCTCAGCGAACGCGGGTCAGGCGGCGACGATGTTCTCCGCCTGGGGGCCCTTCTGGCCCTGCACGACGTCGAAGGAGACCTTCTGGCCCTCCGTCAGCTCGCGGTAGCCGCCGTTGGCGACGATGTTGGAGTAGTGGGCGAAGACGTCGGCGCCGCCGCCGTCCTGGGCGATGAAGCCGAAGCCCTTTTCCGAGTTGAACCACTTCACGGTGCCAGTCGCCATGTCGATCTCCTTAGATATGCGCAGATCTGACGGAATCCGCACCTTGCGGAATCCGTGTCGCCACGATGTGCCCATCCGGAAATGACCGGCGAACAAAAAATGCGCCCGAAGATTACAATCTGTCAGGCGCACACAAAGTCTTTTATGGGAACCACAACTGCAACGCCATCAGGCTAGCACACCCCCTCGGCATTGACGCATTGTGAGTGTCGTCCATTTATCGTGGCTTGTGCGGAATTTAAGAGGTTTACTCCGCATTCTGGGAGGGGAAGGCGGTCACGCGGTCTGGGCCAGCAGGGCACGGGCACGCACGGCGCCACCTGGCGAGAAGTGCGGGTTGATGGACAGGGCGCGCGTCAGGTGGGTGCGCGCCCAGGCGAGGCGGCCGCGGGCGTACTCGATCTCGCCCCGGTGGTAGGAGAACAGCGCGTCGCGCCCGCCGAGCGTGGCGGCGCGCGCGGCGTACCTGGCGGCCTCGGCGGACCGGCCGGCCCGGTGGAGCGCCCAGGCCAGCGCGTCGGCGACCTCGACGGCCTGCCGCCGCGCCCATTCGAGCCGCAGATGCCGTACGGCGGCGCGCGCGTCACCGTGGTCTGCCTGGAACACCCCGACGGCGTAGTGGTCGGTGTCACCGTTGGCGGCCAGCACCTTGTGGTGGGCCACGAACGCGGCGTACTGCCGCCTGGCCTCCTCGCGCTCGCCGAGGTGGTCGAGCAGCTCGCCGTACTCGACGGCGTAGGCGGGCGAGCGGGCGACGGCGGTGGCGTAGTCACGCCTGGCCTGGTCGGGGTTGCCGAGCGCGGCCTCCGTACGCGCCTTGCCCGCACGGGCGGGCACGTGGCCAGGGTCGGCGGCGAGAGCCTGCGTGTACGCCGCCCGCGCCGCGGAAGGGTCGCCCTCGTGCCAGGCGAGATCGCCGAGCCGCCACTGGCAGAAGGCGTACTCGGCGGGGTCGCCGGCGACCTGGCAGGCGCGGCGCAGCAGCTCGCGAGCCGGCCCGACGCGGCCGTGCAGGTGTTCGACGCGGGCGGCCCTGGTGAAGGAGGCGAGGTCGGGACGGCCGTCGAGCATGCGGCGCAGCGCCCGCCCGGCCTGGTCGTAGCGGCCCAGCGCCAGGTAGGCGTCGGTGAGCACGCCGTAGAGCGCCCAGTTGTCGGGGGCGGCGGTGCGGGCGCGGGCGGCCCAGCGGACCGCGCCCGCATGGTCGTGCCGGGCGTTGGCCAGCTCGCCCATGCCGATCAGGGCCTCGACGCGGGGCCTGCCGAGCCGCAGGGAACGTTCCAAAGCCGCCTCGGCCTTGGCGTGGAAGGAGGTCTCGGCGGTGCGGAGTGCCTGACGAAGGTACAGGTGGCCGAGGTTCGCCCAGCCCGCCGCGTCGCCGGGGTGGCGGCTCAGTCGGCGCTGGACGGCCTCGATGCCGTCCGGCAGGTCGTGCGGCGTCCACCCCACGGGGCCCGGCGGCGGCTCCTCCTGGCGCAGGAGCCCGGTGGGGGCGTACATGGCCATCAAGGCACAGGCCACCAGCACGCATCCCAGCAGGGGCAGCACGAGCCGTACGCGTTTCATCTGATCGGGGTGTCCTCGTGGTGGGGAGATGAACGGGACGGGAAGGTCAGGACATGCGGCGGATGGCGGCGTTCACGAGCTCGATGCCGCGCAGGCCGGGCGACGTCCCGGCGGGGACGGGCCTGCTGGGCGTGCCCTGCCAGGCGATGGCGAGGTCGGCCCAGTGGGCGCCGCCGCGCAGGCGGGTGCCGAGCTCGCGGTTGAGGTCGTCGGCCCAGCTCCGGTGCAGGGTCAGGGCGACCTTGCGCGGGCCGACGCCGCCGCCGTGCCGGACGAACGTGCCGGGCGCGAGTGCCTCGCGGAGGCTGAAGCCGGCCATCGTCAGCTCGCCGCGCGGCCGTGGCCGCCCGTTGACGGCAGGGGTGGCGAGGAGCGCGCTGCCGCCGGTGGCCGCGAACACCATGCGGAAGGTGTCGATCTCGTACGTCACGTTGGTCTCGGGGTCGGAGAACGAGAAGCCGCCGGGGTGGCAGATCCGGCCGCCGGGCGTGGCGACGGTGTCGTACCGCTCGCCGACCGGCGTCCACAGGGCCTTGCCGCCGTCCACCAGCTCGACCGGGCCGAGCGCGGAGAGCCCGATGCCCGCCCGCCGCAGTTCGGCGAGGAAGCCGGGCGAGAGGGTCAGCTTCAGCCCGCCCTCCCTGGACAGGTAGCTGCCGGCCTGCCCGTACGCGAGGCAGCCGGTGCCGACCGGGGCGGCCGCGGCAGGCTGAGCGGCGGGCTGGGCGGTGAACAGGAGGGCGGCGAGGGCGGTGCCGCCCGTGACCAGGGACGCACGGGTCGAGCGCATGCTTGCTGCTCCTTCGGGGGGAAGAGCCGGGGGGACGGCGCCGGGGGTGTCCGCACCGGCGCGCTTGGTCGATTACGGTGAGTAGTTATACCACCGCGTTACGCATCGGCGGGTGTGGTTCTCCCAGCTCGCCCTCACCGTGGCGTGTTGATGAAAATCAATATGCCGAGGTGCGGTAAGTGCTGTAAATCCTGCGGTGACCTCGCTCACGTGGACGAAAATCAATGTTGACGAGCCCATGGTGCAGGCCGGAGAGTGCCGGTATCGGAGGAGGTTCACCACATGATCAGCACCACCGCGCCGGCGGGCAACGGACACGGCATCGAGGTGCCCAGGGGGCTCAGCGGCGTCGTCGTCACCGAGACGCGCCTGAGCGACGTCCGCGGCCGTGAGGGCTTCTACCACTACCGCCAGTACTCCGCGATCGAGCTCGCGGAGAAGCGCACGTTCGAGGACGTCTGGCACCTGATGCTGCTCGGCGCGCTGCCGTCCGCCGGGGAACGGCGGCGCTTCGTCGAGCGCACGCTGCCGCTGCGTCACGTGCCCGAGGCGCTGCGGCCCCTGCTGCCCGCGCTGGCCACGCCGGGCGGCGGCCCGCTGGACGCCGTGCGCGGCGCGGTGTCGGCGGCCGGCTCCGTGCTCGGGCTGCGGCCGCTCTACGACCTCGGGCCCGAGCAGCGGCTTGACGACGCGCTGCTGGTGAGCGCGCTGACGCCGACGCTGCTGACCGCGCTGCACCGGCTCTCGCTCGGCCTGGAGCCGGTCGAGCCGCGCGACGACCTGACGTACGCCGCCAACTACCTCTACATGCTCACCGGCGAGGAGCCGGAGCCCGCGCACGCCAGGGCGATCGAGCAGTATCTGATCTCGACCGTCGACCACGGCTTCAACGCCTCCACCTTCACCGCGCGGGTGACCGCCTCGACGGGCGCCGACCTGGCGTCCTGTGTGGTGGGCGCGCTGGGCGCGCTGTCGGGGCCGCTGCACGGCGGCGCCCCGAGCCGTGCCCTGGACACCCTCGACGCGATCGGCACCCCCGACCGCATCGACGCCTGGGTCCGCGACCGCGTGCTGGCCGGCGACCGCATCATGGGCTTCGGCCACCCCGTCTACCGCACCGAGGACCCGCGCTCGCGCATGCTGTCGGGCATCGCGCGGAGCTTCGGCGGCGACCTGGTGGACTTCGCGCACGAGGTGGAGCGGCGGGTCATCGAGATCCTGGCCGAGCTGAAGCCGGGCCGCGACCTGCACACCAACGTCGAGTTCTACGCGGGCGTGGTGATGGAGCTGTGCGGGGTACCGCGCTCGATGTTCACGCCGACGTTCGCCGCCGCCCGTACGGTCGGGTGGTGCGCCAACATCCTGGAGCAGGCCGCCGACAGCAAGATCATTCGACCGGCGGCGCGCTACGTGGGTGACACCCCGCCGCAGCCGGTGCCCGCCTGACGCCGGAGGCTCCGCCCATGAGGCGGGGCCCAGGGTGGGCGATCCGCCCCTGGCACGGGCACGGGCACGGGCACGGGCACGGGCGGCGCGCCGCCTGCGCGCCGGCTGAGGACGGTCAGGCGGCGCGGCAGGTCGATGTCCGGGACGACGCCGTCGCGGGCCGGGGTGCCGTCGGGGTGCAGCGCGTCCATCGGCAGGTCGGGCCGGAAGTAGAGGCCGTGCCGGCCCGGCGGCAGCTCCCCGCCCTGCACCGGGTCGGGACCGCGGGCGCGAACGTGTCGCGGCAGGCCCGCGCGGGCCACGTCCTGATGGTGTCAGTACGTGTCACGGCGACGCGGTCCTCCAAGCTGCTGTCGGACAAGGTCACGGCGGTCTTCACGACGCGCTCCGAGCCGGGGGCCACGCTCTTCACCACGCCCTCCAGATCCAGCGTCCCGCGAGGAGGGTGCCGGCGACGGGCATTGTGCGGAGTTCGTCCCGGGTGGGGGCGGCCGGGGCCGCGGTCGTCCCTGGCGTGCGGCTCATCGCCGGGCGGCCGTGATCCGGCTCGCGGGGCGGGCCGTTGTGCCTGCGCTGCGGCGCGCGATAGCCTGCGCACGGGTGTTCAACTGGTGGAACGCCCGCGGTTTGGTCGAGTGAGGTGCTGGTGGTAACGGGTAGGGTTCTGCGGTTCGATCAGGTTCGGGGTTATGGGTTCATCGCGCCGGACAGCGGCGGTGCCGACGTCTTCCTGCACGCCAACGATCTGCTGGACGACAAGCACGCCGTACGGCCCGGCACGGTCGTGGAGTTCCGGCTTGAGGGCGGCGACCGGGGGCTGAAGGCGTCCGACGTCCGCATCGTCGGGCAGCGGGCCGCGGTCGCGCCTTCGCACTCCCACGAGAGCTCCTACGTGCCCTCCCATGAGGGCAACGCGGGCGACGACCTGTGCGAGGTGCTGTCGGAGTCGGAGTTCAAGCGGGAGATCACGGAGCTGCTCATCACGACGGTCCCGACGCTGACGGGCACCCAGATCGTGGCCATCAGGCAGGAGCTGTCGTCGCTGGCGAAGAGCTACAAGTGGGTCGAGAGCTGACCCCGAACCGGTAGCCGGTCCAGGGCCGGGAGCCTGCCTCCGGGCTGAGCGTCGGGTCCGAGGGCGGGCCTTGGGGGCGGGTGCGAGCGAGCCGCCGGGCCGGGCCGGGCGGCTCAGGCGTCTGTGTGGGACCTGAAGCGTTCGTGGGCGGCCTGCTTGGAGATGCCCATCGCCTCGCCGACCTCCGCCCACGAGGCGCCCGCCGCTCTGGCGCCCGCGACGGCCTGGTCGAGCAGTGTGCGCTGCCAGCTCTCGACCTGCGACAGCAGGGAGAGCGCGGCGAGCGGGCGGTCGCCGGCCAGCCGGACGATCTGCTCGCACAGCAGGTCCGACTTGACCACCAGCTCCTTCGGCGGCGCGGCGGCGAGCAGCGCCGGCACGTGCCCGCTCCACCACCGGTATTCGGCGTCCTTGGCGCCCTCGGACGTGGGCGGCAGCCGGCGGCGGTCGCTCCATCCGCACGAGCACGAGGCCCGGTAGCCGACGAACGTCTTGGTGAAGACGGGCGAGGTCGGGGCCTGCTCGCCGCCGGGGAGCACCGGCGCGGCGAAGCCTTCGTGGTCGGGGAGGTCAGCACACCTGAACGTCATAGTCGTCAAGAATTCCTGACGATTTCGTCCGGCGCAACTCGATCTTGCTCAGCTGAGCCTGCGGGTCAGCTGAGCGGCCAGCCGCGGCCAGTGGTCCTCGACGTAGAAGTGACCGCCGGAGAAGCGCTCCAGGTCCAGGCCGGCGGTGGTGTGCTCGGCCCACGCGCGGACTTCGGGCTCGGTCACCTTCGGGTCCTCGGTGCCTATGAACGTGGTGATGGGGCAGCTCACGGTCGCGCCCTCGGTGCAGCGGTAGCGCTCGACGGCGCGGTAGTCGTTGCGCAGCGCGGGCAGCACGATGGAGACGAAGTCGGCGTCCGCGAAGGCGTGCGCGGCCGACGGGTTCAGCGCGCTCACCTCGGCCACCAGTCCCTTGTCGTCGAGCCGGTGCACGCCGTCGTCGCGCGAGCGGGACGGCGCCCGCCTGGCCGAGGCGAACAGCCGTACGGGCGGGGTCTGGCCCTTGCCTTCCATGAGCCTGATCACCTCGAACGCGACCGTCGCCCCCATGCTGTGGCCGAAGAAGGCGACCGGGCCGTCCAGCGGCGGGCTGAGCACCTCGTGGATGCGCTCGGCCAGCACAAAGAGGTCGTCGATCATCGGATCGGCGAAGCGGTCCTGCCGCCCCGGGTACTGCACGCCGTACACCTCGACGGAATCCGGCAAGCTGCGCGCCAGCGGGACGTAGTAACTCGCCGAGCCGCCGGCGTGCGGGAAGCACAGCAGCTTGACCGCGTGCCCGGGCGCCGGGCGGAGGGAGCGGATCCACGGCTCGCGGTCGGCGGCGGCGCGGGCGGGCATGTCGTCCTCCAGGCGGGTGGCACGAATCATCAGAAGTCCACCCAACTTACGCCGATCTCCGTGCCCGGCGCTCGCCTACAATGAGGCCATGATCGGCCCGATCCCGGTGTCCACGTGATCGACCACCTCCTTCCCCCGCAGGTCGTCGCGGTCGAGTCGCGCGGCGACGACCATCCGGACGGCGACCTGTTCCCCGAGGAAGAGGCGCTGGTCGCCCGGGCCGTCGCCAAGCGCCGCAGGGAGTTCACCGCGGCCCGCGTCTGCGCCCGCCGGGCACTCGCGCGGCTCGGCCGGCCGCCGGCGCCCATCCTGTCCGGGACGCGGGGCGAGCCGCTGTGGCCCGACGGCATCGTGGGCAGCATCACCCACTGCGACGGCTACCGGGGTGCGGTGGCCGCCGACTCGTCGGTGGTGGCGTCCGTCGGCATCGACGCCGAGCCCAACGGGCCGCTGCCCGACGGGGTGCTCGACACGGTCGCGCTGCCCGAGGAGGCCGCGTTCGTCAGGAAGCAGGCGGACGACGGCGGGGTGAGCTGGGGGCGGCTGCTGTTCTGCGCCAAGGAGGCCGTCTACAAGACCTGGTATCCGCTCACGGGCCGGTGGCTCGGCTTCGAGGAGGCCCGCATCGACCTCACCACCGACCCGGTCACGGCACCGGGAGCGACGGCGCCGGGGACGGGATCCGCTGCCGGTGCGGTCGCCGGGGGCTTCCGTGCGCGGTTGCTCGTCGAGGGGCCCCTCGTCGGAGGACGGGCGGTGCAGGAGTTCTCCGGGCGGTGGCTGGCGGCCGAGGGGCTGGTTCTCGCGGCGATCGTGCTGCCCGCCCCCGCCGGATGACGGTCCATGACGTCCGGCGGATGCGATGACGGTTCATGACGTCCGGCGGATGCGGATGCCGTGGGGGTCGGCGCGTTCGACGCCGCCCGCGTCCACGTTCGTGATCGGGATCAGGCCGCGTACCTGACCGGTCCTGCCGTCGCCCGTGAGGCGGAGTATCAGCAGGCCGGGGTCGGTGCCGTGGGAGGAGTGCGGGTCGCCGGAGAGCGGGTTCGGACCGCGCGTGGAGGCGAACGCCCAGGCGCGGTCCGGCGACGAGGCGAACAGGTCCACCGTCGGGTCGGCGCTGAACCGCGACGTCAGCGGCACCGTGCCGGCGTGCGCACCGGTGCGGCCGTCGAAGACCTCCGCCACGTTGGCGTCCCTGTCGCCCACCCAGACGTACCGGTCCTTGGCGCTGACCAGGGTGCCGTGCGCGTCGCGGTCCGGCGCCTCGTCGTCGTAGAGGCGCTCGACGGGCGGCGTGTTCGGCGGGTTCGCGGCCGAGTAGCCGGTGCGCGGCAGCCGGAAGACGGTGAACTGGTCGAGGTTGGCCGGGGTGCCGCCGCCCCCGTCGCCGAACACCCGTCCGTGCGCCTCGGCGAAGCCGCAGCCGTTGGCGGGCACGTGCGCGGCGTCGTACTCCCCCGCGATCGCCATCGGCGTACGGCGCCAGTCCACGGCGAACAGGCCACCGCCGCGCAGGCTGATGAACACGGGCCCGTCGTCCGAGGCGATGAACGGGCAGATCGGCGCGTTGTCCGGGCGCAGTCCAGGGGCCTCGCAGGGGGCGCCGCTCGGCGTGGTGCAGCCGGCCAGGTCGAGCGTGGCGGCGGGCTCCTGGGTGAAGGTGTTCGTCGCGTAGTCCGTACGGATGCGCTCCAGCTTCTTGCCGTTCTGGTTGGCGATGATCAGGTGGCGGTCGTCGCCCGTGGGCCACAGCGCGTGCGCCTGGCGGGCGCCGCCCGCGCCGGTCTCGGTGGCGAAGCAGGCGAGCGGCCGCCTCGCTGGGGCGTCGAAGACGACCACGTGCCCGCTGGCGACGAAGGCGAGCGCCGCGTGCGTGTCGCGCCGGCTGAAGACCAGCATGTGCGGCCTGACGGGGTCGCGGCCCGTGCTCGCCCG
The DNA here is from genome assembly GCF_040677005.1 of Nonomuraea sp. NPDC049421. NCBI lineage: Bacteria > Bacillati > Actinomycetota > Actinomycetes > Streptosporangiales > Streptosporangiaceae > Nonomuraea > Nonomuraea sp. NPDC049421. Next base: position 166,885 of record NZ_JBFAQA010000001.1, on the reverse strand, counting down.
GCACAGGGCGGACGTCGCGCCGCCCAGGTCGATCACGTCCGACGGGCGGGCGTCCGACAGGCGGCGGGTGACGTCGTGGCCGTCGTAGATGTGGATGGTGCCGCCGTGGGCGAGCCCGTTCGTGTCGGACTGGTCGACCAGCCAGATCTCGTACGCCTCCCGCCCGCCGGGCGCCGCCGCGGCCCCCATGGTGAACGTCAGCAGCAGCGCGGCGATCGCGGCCCGCCACCTCACACCCCGCATGAGCACCCCTCCGGCCCGTGAGCGACCCCCGCCCGGAGTGTCTCCGCGATCCTCCTCCGCGACAAGAGCCGATTTCTCCGGAGATCAGGTGAAGGGCTGGGCCACCTGGTCGAGGGCCTGGGAGATCAGCTCGGGGAGCTCGCGGGTCTCGTGCTCCGCGCACCACTGCTGGCTCGCCACCCGCAGCGCCGCCATGAACACGGCCGCGACGAGCCGGGGCTCGACGGGGCACTCGCGTTCGGCCATCGCCTCGCTCAGGTCGTGCTCCAGCCGGATCCGGCCGGCGAGCTGCCGGGCCAGCAGGGACGGGTGCCGCATGGCGAGGCGGGCGCGCAGGTGCCACTCGCGGTCGGGCCCGCCGTACTCCTCGAAGAGGCTCTCCACCGCCCCGCGCAGCGCGAGCCAGGCGGAGCGGTCGCGGGGTTGCGCGCGCACGCGGTGGACGAGGGTGCCGAGGATCTGCTCGTCCCCGTACAGCAGAGCGTCCTCCTTGCCGTCGAAGTAGTTGGAGAACGTCCGCCGCGAGATGTTGGCGGCGTCGGCGATGGCCTCGACGGTGACGTGGTCGAGCCCGTGGTCGACGGTGAGCCGCAGCGCGGCCTCGTGCACCGCTCGCCGCGTCTCGGCCTTCTTGCGTTCGCGCAACCCTGCTGTACTTCCCATGGTGCGACACAGTTTACCCACTGGGAATAAATGCTCAATGCGCAAAGTTGCCATCTGAGCATGTAAAGTATCCCAGTTGCTTCCCTTAACACCCTTGATCGGAGGTTGCGTGTGAGTGCCCAGCCGGCCGCGCCGTCCGCGGCGGAGCCGATGACCCACCGCCAAATCCTCGAAGCCCTCAGCGGCCTCCTGCTCGTCCTGTTCGTGGCCATGATCAGCGGCACCATCGTCTCCGTCGCGCTGCCCCAGATCATCGGCTCGCTGAAGGGCAGCCAGTCGCAGTACACCTGGGTCGTCACCGCATCCCTGCTGGCCTCGACCGCCTCGACGCCGATCTGGGGCAAGCTCGCCGACTTGTTCAACAAGAAGCTGCTGCTCCAGATCTCCATCGTGATCTTCATGGTCAGCTCGCTGGCCTGCGGGTTCGCCCAGAACACCGGCCAGCTCATCGCCTTCCGCGCCATCCAGGGCCTCGGCATGGGCGCGCTGCAGATCCTCACCCAGGTCGTCATCGCCGCGATGATCTCTCCCAAGGAGCGCGGCCGCTACAACGGCTACCTCGGCGCCGTCATGGCCGTCGCCACCGTCGCGGGCCCGCTGCTCGGCGGCCTCATCGCCGACACCTCCTGGCTCGGCTGGCGCTGGTGCTTCTTCATCGCCGTGCCGTTCACCATCGCCGCCTTCGCGCTGCTGGCCAAGACGCTGCACGTCTCGACCGTGCGCCGGGCCGACGTGAGCATCGACTACTGGGGCGCCGGCCTCATCGCCGCCGGCGTCAGCGTGCTGCTCATCTGGGTGACCTTCGTCGACAACTCCTTCGCCTGGCTGTCCTGGCAGACCCTCGCCATGGTCGGCGGCGGCGTGCTGCTGCTCGCGCTGGCCACGTTCGTCGAGACCAAGGTCCGCGAGCCGGTCGTGCCGCTGCACGTCATCAAGCGCCGCGACCCCGCGCTCGCCATCCTCGCCAGCCTCGCGGTCGGCATGGCCATGTTCGGTGGGGCTGTCTTCCTCGGCCAGTACTTCCAGATCGGCCGCGGCTACGGGCCCACGGCGGCGGGCCTGCTGACCATCCCCATGATGGTCGGCGTGCTGTTCTCCTCGACGATCAGCGGCCGGATGGTCTCCAAGAGCGGCAAGACGAAGCCGTACATCCTGACCGGGCTGGTCGTGCTGCTGGCCGGGTTCGCCGGGCTGGCGACCATCGACCACGAGACGTCGCTGGTGCTGGTCTCGATCTACATGCTCCTCGTCGGCGTCGGCGTCGGCATGTCGATGCAGAACCTCGTCCTCGTCATCCAGAACACCGTCCCGCTGCGCGAGATCGGCGCGGCGAGCGGCGCGATCACCTTCTTCCGCTCGCTCGGCGGCACCGTCGGCGTGTCGGTGCTGGGCGCGGTGCTCGCCAACCGGGTGGCCACGAACATCGCGGAGGGCCTGGCCAAGGCCGGCATCCCGGTGGCCGGCGGTGAGGCGGGGCGCAGCCTCGACATCGCCTCGATGCCCGAGCCGCTCAGAGGAATCGTCAGGGCCGCGTACGGCGACGCGACCGGCCACATCTTCATGGTCTCGGTCGGCATCGCGCTCGTCGGCCTGATCGCGGCGTTCTTCCTCAAGCCGGCCAAGCTGCGTGACAGCCTCGACCTGCCCACGCCGCCGGTCAAGGACGAGGCTCCGGCCCCGGCCTGACCGTCAGGAAAGCCCGGAAGGCCGCGTCCCCGTCTCGCCCGCGGGGACGCGGCCTTCCGTTTCACCGCGGCAGGACGGACCGTACGGCCTCCTCCGTCCGGGCGACCACGGCCGTTCCGTCGTCGGCGGTGATCGGCCGCTGGATGACCACGGACAGCGCGGCGCGGCACTTGGAGCAGGCCGGGTTGATCCAGATCTCCATGGGTCCCGACAGTACCGGGGGTCTCATCACTTCTTCCTGATCGGGTCAGCTCTCCGCCCGGCGCCGCCGGGACCCGCGCGCTTCCCGCCTATACAGGTCCGATGAGAGCCGTACGGATCGTCACGGGAATGGGCCTGCTGGCCGCGCTGCTCGTACCGGCCAGGGCCACGGCCGAACCGGTCGCGCCGCGCCCGCTGAACCTGGTGCTGGACGGCCGCTCGTTCACCCTCGACGACGCCTTCGCGATCCTGGAGGGCCGCCCCGTCGCGGCCAGGATCGCCGGGACCGCGCGGGCCACGATGGCGCGCACCAGGGCGGGCGCGCTGGCCGCGCTGAAGGACGGGCAGCGGGTGTACGGCTGGAACCAGGCGCTCGGCCCGCTCAAGGACCGGCCGCTCACGCCGGAGCAGGCCGAGCGGTTCCAGCGCAACGTGCTGCGCTCGCACGCCGCGGGGGTCGGCGAGCCGCTGCGCGACGACGTGGCCAGGCTGGCGCTGATCGTCAAGGCCAACCAGATGGCCAGAGGCAGGTACGGCGTCCGCCCCGACGTGCCGCAACGGCTGCTGGCCCTGGTCAACGCCGGGGTCGTGCCTTTGATGCCGCAGATCGGCTCGCTCGGCACCGGCGACCTGCAGCCGCAGGCCGCGGCCGGGCTGGCGGCGATCGGCGAGGAGGCGCCGGTGCGGTACGGCGGCGAGGAGGGCCCCGCCTCCGCCCTGCTGCCCAAAGCAAGGCTGCCCGCCGGCTTCACCCTCCAGGCGGGCGAGGCGCTGCCGATCGTCAGCGGCAGCACGGTCGTGGCGGCCCTGCTCATGGACGCCGTACGCCGGGCCACGGTGCTGGCCGGGCAGGCGGAGGGCGCGCTGGCGCTGTTCATGGAGGCGACCAGGGCCGAGCAGGGGGCGCTGGACGCGCGTACGCACGAAGAACGGCACATCCCCGAGGAGAACGCGGTCGCGGCCCGGCTGCGGGCGATGGTGGCGGGCTCGGGCTGGATGACGGAGGAGGGCCGCAAGCGGCTCGACCCCGAGCACTACGAGCCGCGCGTGCAGGACGCGGTGTCGGTACGGGCCGCGCCGCACATCCTGGCCGGGCTGCGGCACGTGCTGGCCGACGCCCGCCGCACCCTGGTCCGCGAGGCGAACTCCGCCACCTCCAACCCGCTGGTCTTCAGGAAGAAGCAGGGCGCCGGGTACGAGTTCGTCATGGGCGGCAACTGGGACGCCTCGATCATGGGGCACCTCGCCGACAGCATGAACGCGGAGATCGCCGACGTCGCCGTCCTGTCGCAGGAGCTGTCCGGGCGGCTGCTGTCGCCCCGGTGGAGCTACGGCCTGCCGGCGAACCTCGCGGGCGGCACCCCCGGGCTGAACTCCGGCATGGTGCAGGCGCAGACCGTGGCCGCCGCACTGATCCCCGAGCTGCAGGTCAGGGCCACCCCGGCCGGTACGCTGTCCCGCCCGGTCAAGGACGGCCAGGAGGACCACAACACGATGGCCATGGCCTCGGCCCGCCACCTGCACGAGAACCTCGACCGGCTGGAGGTCGTGCTGGCCGTGCAGTACCTGATGGCGGCCCAGGGCATCGACCTGATCGCGGACAGGATGGCGGGCCTGCCGCTCGGCCCCGCCGCCCGCGCCCTGCACGCGGAGCTGCGCCGGCACGTCGCGCCGCTCGGCGACGACCGCTACCTGACGCCCGACCTGGAGCGGGTCGTCGCGCTGGTACGCGGCGGACGTCTCCTGCCGCCGGGCGCCCCCCTTCCTTGACAGATCCTGACAATCCTGACCTGCGACAACCCTGAATCCCGCGATATCGGCTCGTTGCTTTCTCAGGTAAGGGCTCTACAGTGGGCTCTCGCCAATGCCACGACCGACGCATGAGGGAGCAGCAACGCGCATGTCCGCCACCCCTCGGGACCGTGCCGACAGCCAGGTGCCGCGCGTCCGCGGCAACGACTACCGTGTCCTGCGGCCGCCGGAGGACTACACGCCCCGGCTGCGGGTCAGCGTGGTGATCCCCGCCTACGGCGCCCAGGACAAGCTGGACCTGGTGCTGCAGGGGCTGGCGCGGCAGACGTACCCGGCGGAGCTGACCGAGGTCATCGTGGTGGACAACGGCAGTTCGCCGCCGCTGCGGGTGCCCGAGGGCAGCGCCGCGCACCTGGTCGTGTGCGAGCGGCCAGGACGGGCCGCCGCCCGCAACGCCGGACTGGCCGCGGCGGACGGCGACGTCATCCACTGGCTCGACTCCGACGTGGTGCTCACGCCGGGCGCGCTCGACGCGCACATGCGCTGGCACCACGCCGCGCCCTACCTGTCGGTGACCGGCTACATCCGCTTCACCAGCGCCGAGCTGCCCGCCGAGCTGCCCGCCGACCTGGAGGCGGCGTTCGAGCCGGCCGAGCCGCACGCCTGGCTGGTGGGCCTGGTGGAGCGCACCGACGGGCTCACGAACAACCCGGTGCGGCCGTTCAGCCTGCACGTCGGCGGCGCGACCTCGGCGAGCCGGCGGCTCATCGAGGCCGCGGGGCCCATGGACGAGGAGCTGATACTCGGGCAGGACACCGAGATGGGCTACCGGCTCGCGCAGGCGGGGGCGGTGTTCGTACCGGAGCCGGCGGCCCGCGCCTACCACCTCGGGCCGACCATGCGGATGCGGCACCAGCAGCGCATCGACCGGGTCAGCCACGCCTTCGTCGCCGACCGCATCCCCACCTACCAGTGGCTGCGCGGTCATCCAGGGCGGCAGTGGAAGGTGCCGCAGGTGACCGCCGTCGTCCCGGGCATCGCCGGGTACGAGTCCGTGCGGGCGAGCGTGGACGCGCTGCTCGCCTCGACGGTGGCGGACCTGTCGGTGGTGGTGACCGGCCCCTGGGACACCCTCGACCGCGATCGCCGCGCCCCCCTCAAGGACCCCAACCTCGACCTGGTGCTGGTCCACGGCCACTACGAGCACGAGGGCCGGGTACGCCTGGCGACGGCCGAGGAGGTGGACCCGTCGACGCCGTTCGTGCTGCGGCTGCCCGCCGGGTGGGTGCCGGGCGAGGACAGCGTGGCGCGGCTGCTGAGGCTGATGCGCAACGAGGGGCTCGGACTGGTCAGGGTGCTGCTGGAGGAGGCCGCCGACGCCGTGGCCGAGGCGCGGCTGGAGCGCGTGTCGTCGTTCGCGCGGGCCCGGCTCGTGGCGCGTCCCGGTGAGCCGCTGGACGACGCGGTGGACGACGTGTCCGGGGTGCGGTGGGTGACCGGCGAGGAGTACGCGTTCTCCGCCGCACCTGCCGAGGGGCTGCCCGAGGTGGTGGGGCGGCGGGCGGCCTACAAGGCGCGGGTGCAGGCGGAGGCCGAGGTGGCCAGGCTGACCAAGGAGGCCGAGCGGCTGCGCGGCCAGGTCGACAAGTGGCGCGAGGAGGCGGGCAAGTGGCGTAAGAGCGCCGTGGAGCTGCGGCGTGAGGTGGGCACGCTGCGCCGCGAGCTGCACGCGGCGCAGCGCCGGCAGCCCGCCGCGCCGACGACCCTGACGGGCCGCGTCAAGCGCGTCATCCGCCGCCGCGTCCTCAACCGCCTCCCCGCCAACGGCCAGAAGCCAGCGCAGGACGCCACCCCGCTGCCGGAGCCGCAGGCGGGCGAGCAGCAGGGAAGCAGCTAGGCGGTTAGCGCGTCATCCCTTCGCGAGCGGCGAGGAAGCAGTCAGACGGTCAGCGCGTCCTCCCCGGGTGAGCGGGGCCGGCGTCGGACGATGGGGGGATGCGATCCGTCCCTCGCCTGCCGGTGCTGACCATGGCGCTGGCCTCGGGAGCCGTCGACGCCTTCACCTTCCTCTCCCTGGGCCAGGTGTTCACCTCGAACATGACCGGCAACCTGGTGCTGCTGGGCGTGTCGGCGAGCCGGGGCAGGTTCGCCGACGCGGTGGGCTCGCTGGTGGCGTTCGTCGCGTTCACCTGCGGGCTGGTGCTGGCGTTCCGGTTCACCCGCGGGGTGCGCGGGTGGGCGGTGCGCACCAGGCTGGCGGTGGCGGCGGAGGCGGGGCTGCTGGTCATGCTGCTGACGGGGTGGGCGCTGTCGGGGCCGCAGCTGGTGCTGATCGCGACGGCCGCGCTGGCCATGGGCATGCAGAGCGCGGTGACGCACCGGCTGCACACGTTCATCGGCTCGACGACGTTCATCACGGGCGCACTGACCAGCACGATCGCCCGCCACCTCACCCCGGGCACGGGACAGCCGCACGGGCCGGAGCTGGTGGCGGTGCTGGGCGCGCTGGTGCTCGGCGCGGCCGGCGGCACGCTGCTGGTCGTCCTGCTCCCCCTGGCGGCCCCCGCGCTCGCGCTGCTCGCGGTGACCGTCACCCTGGCCGCCAGCGCCTACGCGTGACCGCCTCATGGACGTCACCGCGTGGCGAGCAGGCAACGGCGGGATCCGGGTGGATGCTGCCGCCATGGACACACACCCGGATGCCGAACGAGCGCGGCTCGCGCAGTCGGCCGCACCCGGACGCGCCCTGGCGCAGGTGGGGCCGTACCTGAGCGAGCGCCAGTGGGGCACGGTCCGCGAGGACTACAGCGGGAACGGCGACGCCTGGACCTTCTTCCCGCACGACCACGCCCGCTCCAGGGCGTACCGCTGGGGTGAGGACGGTCTCGGCGGGGTCAGCGACGACAAGCAGCGGCCGTGCCTGTCGCCCGCGCTGTGGAACGGGCGCGACCCGATCCTGAAGGAGCGGCCGTTCGGGCTGACGAGCGAGGGCAACCACGGTGAGGACGTCAAGGACGTACTACTTCTACCTCGACAGCACGCCCACTCACTCCTACATGCGCTTCCTGTACAAGTATCCGCAGGCGGCGTTCCCGTACTCCGACCTGGTGGTGACGAACGCGGCCAGGGACGCGCACGCCTTCGAGTACGAGCTGCTCGACACGGGCATCTTCGCCGGCGACCGTTACTTCGACGTGGTCGTGGAGTACGCCAAGGCCGGCCCCGACGACCTGCCCGGCCGTGCGGGTGCGGCTGTCGGCCGCTGAGAATGCCGAGGCCGCCGGGGCCGCCGGGGCCGCCGACCCGCTGGGGCCCGGCTTCGACGAGGTGTTCCGGGTGCGGCGGGGCCGGGCTGGGCGCGGCGCACCAGACGGGCTGGACGGCGCTGGTGGCGGTCCTCATGATCATGGGCGGGAGGTTGTCGGCGGCCGACTTCCGTCCCTGATCAGGGGATCAGGCCCAGGCGGCGGCCGGCCACCGCGAAGGCGGTGGCGATGCGGTCGAGCTGGGCGTCGGTGTGCAGGGCCGTGGCGCTGACCCGGATCAGCGCCCGGCCCTCCGGCACGCTGGGCGGCACCATGGCGGTGGCGAAGACGCCCTCGGCGAACAGTTCCCGCCACAGCAGGCAGCACGGCACGATGTCGCCGACGTGGACGGGGATGATCGTGGTGCGCGAGCCGCCGGTGTCGTAGCCGAGCCCGGACAGGTCGGCGCGCAGGCGGTCGGCGGCGGCCAGCGCGCGGCGGCGGCGCTCGGGCTCGGTCTCGATGATGTCGAGCGCGGCCAGCGCGGCGGCGGTGCTCGCCGGTGACAGGGCCGCCGAGTAGACCATCGAGCGCGCGTGGTGGCGCAGGTAGACGATGATGTCGGCGGGTCCGGCGACGGCGCCGCCCGTCGTGCCGAAGCATTTGGAGAAGGCCAGGGTGTGCAGGTCCACGGCGCTCTCCAGGCCGAAGTGCTCGGCGGCGCCGCGGCCTGCCGCGCCTAACAGGCCGATGTCGTGGGCGCCGTCCAGGACGAGGCGCACGCCGTGGCGGCGGGCCAGGGCGGCGGTGCCGGGCAGGTCGCACAGCGTGCCGGTGGTGGAGAACATGCCCTCGGTGAGCACGAGCGCGGCGGCGGCCGGGTCGCAGCCGTCGAGCAGCCGGTCCAGCTGCTCCATGTCGTTGTGGCGGTAGCGGCGCAGGCGGGCGCGGGAGACACGGACGGCGTCGATGAGCGAGGCGTGGATGAGCTGGTCGGCGAGGACGGTGTCGCGCGGCCCGACCAGGGCGCCGAGCGCCATGTTGGCGAGGAACCCGCTCGGCGTCACCATGGCGGCCTGCTGCCCGAGGAACGCCGCCAGCCTCGACTCCAGCGTCTCGTGCAGCGCGAGAGAGCCGTTGACCAGGCGCGAGCCCGACGTGCCGGTGCCCAGGCGGCGCACCGCCCGGCAGGCGGCGTCCTTCAGCCTGGGGTCGGCCGAGAGCCCGAGGTAGTCGTTGGACCCGGCCGACACCAGCACCCGCCCGTCCACCCGCACCTCGCCGGTGGCCAGCCGCTCCTCCACCGGCCGGTAGTACGGATTGGCGCCCATCTCGGTGACCGGCTCGAAGTCCTCATGGAGCCGGCACCTGGCGAACGCGTCGAGCATCATCACGACCCTTCTGCGCGGCGGTGTACCAGACGCGCGCCAGTCTGCCTCTTCTCGCGCCCCGGCGTCGTGTCGCGGGACGGGAGCCGGGTAGGGGGCGGCCATGTCGGAGCTGCTGACCGGAGACTTCTACCAGTTCGAGAGCCTGCTCGCCGACGACGAGCGGCGGACGCTGCTGCGGGTGCGCGAGTTCCTCAACGACAAGGTGGTGCCCATCGCCAACGACTGCTGGGTGCGCGCCGAGTTCCCGATCGACCTGGTCAAGGGGTACGCGGAGCTGGGCGTCGCCGGGCTCGCCCTGCCGGAGTGCCCTGGGTCGAAGCCGAGCGGCCTGCTCAGCGGGTTCCTGGCGCTGGAGATGGCGCACGCGGACCCGTCGATGGCGACGTTCTTCGGCGTGCACACCGGCCTCGCCATGGGCAGCATCGCCGCCTGCGGCTCGCCGGAGCAGCGCGAGCGGTGGCTGCCGGCGATGAGCAGGATGGAGCAGATCGGCGCGTTCGCGCTCACCGAGCCGGAGGGCGGCTCCGACGTCGCGGGCGGCATGCGGACGACGGCCCGCTGCGAGGGCGACACGTGGGTGCTCGACGGCGCCAAGCGCTGGATCGGCAACGGCACGTTCGCCGACCTGATCGTGGTGTGGGCCAAGGACGTCGAGGACGGGCAGGTCAAGGGGTTCGTGGTGGCGAAGGGCACGCCCGGGTTCACCGCCACGAAGATCGAGAACAAGATGGCGCTGCGCACGGTGCAGAACGCCGACATCACGCTGCGGGGCTGCCGGGTGCCCGAATCCCACCGGCTGGCCGGCGCCTCCTCCTTTCGCGACACCGCGAAGATCCTGCGCAGGACCCGCAGCGGCGTCGCCTGGCAGGCGGTCGGCATCATGATCGCGGCGTACGAGATCGCGCTGCGCTACGCCGGTGAACGTGAGCAGTTCGGCCGGCCCATCGCGGCGTTCCAGCTCGTGCAGGACCTGCTGGTCAAGATGCTGGGCAACGCCACCGCCTGCCTCGGCATGGTGGTGCGCCTGGCGAAGATGCAGATCGTCGGGCGCGCGGTGACGGGGCACGGCGCGTTCGTCTGATCGTGATCGCTCATTTGACCGGTCCTGCGATCGGTCATTTGATCAATTACCCGGATTCGTCACTGTGCGTGGATGTGACGGCGGTCACGGTTCACGAACCGTGTGTTGACAAAGAGTCAACACGTCATTCGCGATGATTCTTCGCATCCGTACCTTGAAGTACATCTGCCCCATCGGCATAGTGGACGAACCACAAGCGCACCGGTCGTGGCGGGCAACCTCGGGGGCGGCAGCACGTCCACGACTGCCCGGCAGCGCACACTCGCGCGGAATTGGATGAAGGATGAGCTCGCCCCCGCCGATCCGTACCAAGCTGCTCAGGATCCTCCTGCTTCCGCTGGTCTCCATGGTGGCGTTATGGGGATTCATCGCTTATTCCAGTGTGGACGAGATCGTCGAGGTCTCGCAGACGCAGGACCGCTGGGAGGCCATCGGCTCGCCGCTGCTCCAGCTGATCGTCGAGCTGCAGCGCGAGCGCCAGCTCTCCGCCGAGGCGCCCGGCAGCACGGCCGCGTACAAGCCGCTGGCCGAGCAGCGGCAGCAGACCGACGCCCAGGTCGGCAAGGTCCGCGAGATCGTCAGGACGATCATCGAGGGCGACAGCGACGCGACCCCGGCCCAGGTCGAGGCGATGGTGCAGGCCCTCGACGGGCTCCAGTCGCTGCGGGCCTCCGCCGATGGCGGCGTGCTGGCCCCGACGCTGACCATCATCGAGGCGTACAACAACCTCATCGCGGTGGTGAACCGGCAGTTCACCGACCGCGACGCGCTGAGCGACGTCTCCTCCTACCGCGCGGTGCGCGGCATGGCCGCCTTCAGCGCCACCGCCGAATACCTGTGGCGCGAGCACGCGGTGCTGACCAGCACGATCGTGCAGCGCAGGATGACCCCCACCGACCGCGCCGCGTTCGTGGCCGCCATGTCCAGCCGCCGGCTCCTCTTCGCCAACGCCGAGCGCGACGCCGGGCCCGAGCTGCGGGCCGCCTACGACCGGCTGGTGGCGAGCGAGCCCTACAGGCGCGTGGTGGCGGTCGAGGACGAGCTGTTCACGTTCGACACGGGCGGCGCGCCGCCCGTCACCGCCCGGGAGTGGAAGGGCGACGCCGAGGCCGTGCTGGGCCAGATCAACCAGGCCACGCAGGCCGAGCTGACGCGCGCCGCGGCCGAGGGCCAGAGCCAGAAGGTCGGCGCGTACTGGCGGATCGGGCTGGTCCTGCTGCTCGGGCTCGCGGCGGTGCTGGTGTCGCTGGCGCTGTCGTACCGGTTCGGCCGCTCGCTGGTCGACGAGCTGCTCCGGCTGCAACGGTCGGCCGTCGAGCTGGCCGAGCAGCGGCTGCCCCGCCTCGTCGAGCGGCTGCGCCGCGGCGACGACGTGGACCCCGCCACCGAGGCCCCGGCCCTCGACCCGGCCGAGACCGCCGAGGTGGACCGCGTGGTGAACGCCTTCGCCGCCGTGCGCCGCACCGCCGTCGAGGCCGCCGTCGGCCAGGCCGCGCTGCGCAAGGGCGTCAGCCAGGTCTTCCTCAACCTGGCGCGGCGCAACCAGGCGCTGCTGCACCGCCAGCTCGCGCTCCTCGACACGATGGAGCGCAGGGTGGAGGAGCCCGAGACGCTGGAGGACCTGTTCAAGCTCGACCACCTCACCACCCGCATGCGGCGGCACGCCGAGAACCTCATCATCCTGTCCGACTCCTCCCCCGCCCGCCGCTGGCGCGACCCGGTGCCGCTGTTCGACGTCGTACGCGCGGCCGTCCTGGAGGTCGAGGACTACACGCGGGTCACGGTCGCGCCCATGCCGGACGCGCCGCTGCTCGTCGGCGCCGCCGTCACCGACGTCATCCACCTCGTGGCCGAGCTGGTCGAGAACGCCACCGTCTACTCGCCGCCCAACACCACCGTGCAGGTGCGCGGGGTGACGGCGGCCAACGGGGTGGCGCTGGAGGTCGAGGACCGGGGGCTCGGCCTGAACGACGCCACGCTCGCCGAGCTGAACGCCCGGCTGTCGGACACGCCGGAGTTCGACCTGGCCGACACCGACCGGCTGGGCCTGTTCGTGGTCGCCAGGCTCGCGACCCGGCACGGCATCAAGATCATGCTGCGGCGGTCGCCGTACGACGGGACCACCGCGATCGTCCTCCTGCCCGCCTCGCTGCTGGCCGAGGCCGAGCGCCCCGCGCTCACCGCCGGCGGCCAGCCCGCCCTCGGCTCGTCGGCATCGTCGGCGCCGTCGGCGTCGTCGGCCTCCTGGGGGCAGGGGACGAGCACCGCTCCCGAGCGGGGCACCTGGTTCGACGCGCCCGACCGTACGGGCGACCACGAGCCGGTCTGGACGCCCGACCCGGCCTGGCTGTCCGGCGGCACCGCGCAGGACCCCTCACCCGCCTCCTCGCCCGCCTCTCCGGCGGCGCCCATGATCGGCTCGGTGCTCGGGCCCGGCACCGACGACGTGGAGCTGCCGATGCGGCGGCCCACCGGCGGCGCCAAGCCCACGCCGGTGCCCGGCTCCGCCGACCCCGACGGCCGGCCGGAGGCGTGGAGCGTCACGGTGCCCGCCCAGGACGCCGACGAGGATCTCGACGGGCTGCCCATGCGGATCCCGCAGGCCAGCCTGGCTCCCCAGCTCCGTGACTCGGGACGCGTGCACCGTCGCGTCGTCGCCGAGCGCACGCCGGAGGAGCTCGCACAGCTCATGTCGTCCATGCAACGCGGCTGGCAGCAGGGCCGCCGGCAGACGGGGCACGAGCACGACATGTGGAACCGAAAGGACGACCAATCCGATGCCTGACTCCAGAAGCGAACTGAGCTGGCTGCTCGACGACCTCATCCAGCGCGTGCCCGGCATCCGGCACGCCATCGTGCTGTCCGCCGACGGGCTGTCCATGGGCAGCTCCAGAGGCTTGACCAGGGAGGACGCGGAGCACCTGTCCGCCATCTCGGCCGGCAGCCACAGCCTCGCCATGGGAGCGGGACGGCACTTCGGGCTCGGCGGCGTACGGCAGACCATCATCGAGATGGAGGAGGGCTTCCTGTTCGTCACCGCCGCAGGGCAGGGCGCCCGGCTGGCCGTGCTCGCCACGGCGGACGCCGAGCTGGGCATGGTCACGTACGAGATGGCCCTGATGGTCAAGAGGGTCGGCGAGCACCTCTCCGCGCAACCGAGGGGAGCTGCACCGGCACCGGCCTGGAACGGTACGAGACAGTGAGCGGGGACGATCCGGGGCCGCTGATCCGGCTCTTCGGGCTGACCGGGGGCCGGGCGCGGCCCCAGGGCGAGACGTTCGACCTGGTGGCCATCGTCACCACCATCGGCGACGTCCCGGAACCCGCGGACCTCATCCCCGAGCACCGCGCCGTGCTGACGCTGTGCCGCAGGCCCACCCCCGTGGCCGACGTCGCGGCGCACCTGCGGCTGCCGCTCAACATCACCCGGGTCATCCTGGGCGATCTGCGCCGCGACGGCCTCGTCACCATCGACCGCCCACGCCCCGTCGCGCAGACGATCGACGAACGCATCTACAGGGAAGTGCTCCATGGGCTACGCAGTCTCTGAGGCGGGGACGGCGCCGGCCGTCCCCGCACTGGCCATCAAGATCCTCATCGCGGGTGGTTTCGGCGTCGGCAAGACGACCATGGTGGGCACGATCAGCGAGATCCGGCCGCTGCACACCGAGGAGTTGCTGAGCGACCGCGGCATCGGGGTGGACGACACCTCAGGCGTCGAGTCCAAGATCACGACCACGGTGGCGCTCGACTTCGGCCGGATCACGATCCGCGACGGGCTGTGGCTGTATCTGTTCGGCACGCCGGGTCAGGACCGGTTCTGGTTCATGTGGGACGAGCTGGCGCTCGGCGCGCTCGGCGCCGTCGTGCTCGCCGACACCCGCCGGCTGCAGGACTGCTTCCCCGCCGTGGACTACTTCGAGCAGCGCGGCATCCCGTTCGTGGTGGGGGTCAACTGCTTCGACGGCGCCCGCCGGTACGAGCCCGGCAAGGTGCGGCGGGCGCTGGGGCTGGGCGAGCACATCCCGATCGTGCTGTGCGACGTGCGGCGGCGCGACTCCGTCAGGGACGTGCTCACGACGCTCGTCACGTACGCGGTGAAGGGCATGTGACCGCACGGCGCGCGGCGTCTATGGTGTGGGCGCGGCGTCGCGTAGTGCTCCGGCGAGGTGGGCGGCGGGCTCGGGCAGCGGGCCCGGCAGCCTGGCCAGCAGGCAGCGGCGCTGTTCGTGGGGGCCGCCACGGACCGGAAGCACCCGTACCCCGTCGGGGACGGCTTCCGCGAGCATCGCGGGCACCGTGGTCAGCCCGGCGCCCGCGGCCACGAGGCTGAGCTTGGCCAGCCAGTCGCGGGCCGAGTGCACGATTGCGGGACGCTCGTCCAGGCCGGGCCACGCGCCCATGCCGGTGCTGTCGCCCGCTCCCCCGGCCGCCGCCCTGCCTGGACCGGCGATCCAGCGCTGCCCGTGCAGGTCGGCGACGTCGATGTAGTCGCCCCTGGCCAGCGGATGGGCGGCGGGGACGGCGACACGCAGGCTCCGCTCGTACAGGACGCTCACCTCAAGGGCGGGGCTCTCGGCGTCGGGCGGACGGAACGGCGGCGCCGAGCCGAGCAGCGCGAGGTCGAGCGCGCCCGCCCGCAGCGCGCGGACCAGCGCCGGCGTGCTGCCCTCCCTGGTGTGCACGGTGATGGCGGGATGCTCGGCGCGCAGGGCCGCCAGCGCCCGGGGCACCAGGACGACGCCCGCGCTGGCGAAGAAGCCGAGGCGTACGGTGCCGGGCTCGTCCGGCAGCCCGGCCAGCTCACGCGCGCCCGCGTCCACCTGATCGACCACCACGGCGGCGTGCCGCAGCACGATCCGCCCCGCCGGGGTCAGCCGCACGCCGTCGTGGCGGCGCTCCAGCAGTTCGGCGCCCGCCGCGCGTTCGAGTGCGGCGATCTGGCGGGAGACGGCCGACTGGGTGTAGCCGAGCGCGGTGGCGGCGGCCGTGAGCGTGCCGCGCTCGGCCACCTCGCGGAAGACCCGTAGCGCGGTGAGCGACGCGTCGGTGAAGGCCATGAGGTATACGCATACCACACTTGACGAAGTTGCGCTGGCGGCATGGCCCCCGCCTCCCTAGGCTGGACGACCGGGAGCTCCCTCTGTCCCTTTCCGATTGAGGAGCACTACAGTGAGCAACGCCAAAGTCGCCCTGGTCACGGGCGCGACCCAGGGCCTCGGCCTGGCCCTCGTCGAGGGCCTGGCCCGCCGTCTGGGCCCAGGCGACACGGTCTACCTGACCGGCCGCGACCCGGGACGCGTCGCGAAGGCCATCGCGCAACTGCCTGAGACCGCCGCCGAGGTACGCGGGATGCTTTACGACGTCGCCGACCCCGGCGCCGCCACCCGCCTGGCCGATCTGCTGCGGGACCGGCACGGCGGCGTGGACATCGTCTTCGGCAACGCCGTCATGCGCGTCGGCCCCGGCGACGACCCGGCCGCCGTGATCGACGAATACACCGAGGTCAACAACTTCGGCACCACCCGCCTGCTGCGTGCCTTCCTCCCGCTGCTGCGCGACGGCGGCCGGCTGCTCGTGGTCGCCAGCTCACTGGGCACCCTGCACCAGCTGGCCCCGGTGCTGCACGGCCGCTTCGACGGGCTGTCGTCGCTGGACGAGGTGGACGAGCAGGTCGCGGCCTGGCGGGACGCGATCAAGGACGGCAGCGCCAAGGCGGGCGCCTGGCCGATGTTCGTCAACATCCCCTCGAAGATCGCCCAGGTGGCCGCGGTACGAGTCCTGGCCGGGCAGCGCCGGCCGGAGGACACCCGCCGGGGCATCCTCCTGGCCGCGGTGTGTCCCGGCATGATGAACACCCCCACCTCAGCCCTGTGGTGGGACGTCACCACCGCCGCCCTCCCCGGCGAGGCCGCCGTCCCGCTGCTTGACCTGGCGACGGGCCCGGTGAATCCCGGCCACTACGGCCGGCTGATCCGCCACGGCCGGGCTCTGCCCTGGTCGCCAGCCGCCTGAGCCCCCGTGCCCGAGCTCTAGAGGTAAGGGCCGGTGCCGGGGGCGGTGGGCGGGCGGCCTGGGGTGGGAGGAACACCTGGGAACTCGGGGTGGGTGGCCTGCTGGAGCGACAGACCCACTCTGATGCCCTGGAACACCCCTTCCAGCCACCCCACGAGCTGGCTCTGCGCGATGCGGATCTCCCCCTGGGTCAGGGTGCCGGACGAGGTGGGCAGCAGCCGTTCCAGCTCCTCCCGCAACTCGGGCGCCACCGAGTCGCCGATCTCCGCGACGACCCGCGCGTGGATGTGCCCCAGCTGCTCGCGGGCGTGCTCGTCCAGCGGCAGCCCGCGGGCCTCGTCGAGCAGTGACCGGGCCATCGTGCTGACGCGCAGCAGCCGCGCCGGCTCCTTGACGCGCCCGATCTCGGCCTCCACCGCCGACTCCGCCTCCTGCGCCGCGTCGGGCGGGACGGGAGCTGCCGGCCGGTGGGGATCGGGTGTAGAGGTCATGTCGCCGTCCTGTCATAGCAGGTCGCCCCACGCGGGGGCGCGGTCTCCACCGTCCCCTGCCCAGGCACACGCCCCTCACGCCAGAGACCTCCGAGACAGAAGTGACACCCCCCAGGCCCACGCACCCACCGCCCGGGGCCCTCTCGAAGACGAGGGAGACGAACGCGGAGGAAAGCGAGGCGGAAAACGGCGAAGGCGGAGGAAGCCGAAAGCGGGGGGGAGCCGAAAGGGAGGCCTTTCCCCCGAGTTGAGGGAGGGGGCTCCTCTCCCCCGGCTCGGGGGAAAGGGCTCCTCCCCGCGACTCGGGCACCGACCGGCGATCCCGGGGAAGAGCCTTACGGGCTCTTCCCCTCAGCGAGGTCAGGCGAGGGTGATGAGGTCGGCGTAGTCGTCGTTCCAGAGGTCCTCGACGCCGTCCGGGAGCAGCAGCACCCTGTCCGGGGCCAGGGCATCGACGGCTTCCTCGTCGTGGGTGACCATCACGACCGCGCCCTCGTACGCCGCCACCGCCGCCAGCACCTCCGCCTTCGAGGCCGGGTCGAGGTTGTTGGTGGGCTCGTCGAGCAGCAGCACGTTGGCCTGGGAGCTGACCAGCCCGGCCAGGGCGAGCCGGGTCTTCTCGCCGCCCGAGAGCACCCCGACGGGTTTGTCCACGTCGTCCCCGCCGAACAGGAACGACCCCAGGACGGTCCTGGCCTCGCCGTCGGTGAGGTGGGGCGCGGCGGTGGCGAGGTGGCGGGCGACGGTGTGGGCGGGGTCGAGGGTGTCGTGTTCCTGGGCGAAGTAGCCGAGCCGCAGCCCGTGTCCGTGCACCACCCGTCCGGAGTCGGGCTGCTCGTGCCCGGCGAGGATCCTGAGCAGGGTGGTCTTGCCGGCGCCGTTGAGTCCGAGCACGACGAGGCGGCTGCCCCGGTCGATGGCGAGGTCCACGCCGGTCAGCACCGGCAGGCCGCCGTACGCCTTGGTCAGGCTGATCGCGCCGAGCGGCGTGCGGCCGCTGGGCGCGGGCTCCGGGAGCCGGATCCTGGCGACCTTGGCGGCGCGCCGTACGGGGCGGGTCTCGGCGAGCATGCGGTCGGCGCGGCGGGCCATGTCCCGGGCGCGTACGGCGGTGGACGAGCGGGAGCGCATCCGGTCGGCCTGGGCGTGCAGGGCGGCGGCCTTGCGCTCGGCGGCGGCCCGCAGCCTGGCCCTGCGCCGTTCGTCGGCGTCCCGTTCGGCGAGGTACGTCTCCCAGCCGCTGTTACGGATCTCCAGCGCGCCCGCCTCCAGGTGCCAGACCCGGTTGACCACGTCGGCCAGCAGCCCGGTGTCGTGGCTGATGACGACGAGCCCGCCCGGGTAGCCGAGCAGGAACGTCCGCAGCCACGCGATCGAGTCGCGGTCGAGGTGGTTGGTTGGCTCGTCGAGCAGCAGCACGCCTGGCTCGGCGAACAGCACCCTGGCCAGCTCGACACGCCGCCGCTGCCCACCGGACAGCGTGCCGAGCGGCTGGTCCAGCGCCCGATCGGGCAGCCCGAGCCCGGCCGCGACCCGAGCCGCCTCCGCCTCGGCTGGATAGCCGCCGCGCGCCTGAAACTCGGCCTCGGCCCTGACATAACGCGCCATCGCCCGCTCCGCGGCCACCACCCCGGAGGCGGCGGGCCCAGAGGCGGCGCGCTCGGAGGCCGCGGGCCCGGAGCCGGCGCGCCCGGAACCGGCGCGCCCGGAACCGGCACGCCCGGAAGCGGCACGCCCGGAAGCGGCAGATCCGGAGCCGGCGCGGTCGGAAGCGGCAGATCCGGAGCCGGCGCGTTCGGAAGCGACGCCCTCAGAGGTGGTGGGGTCGGAGGTGGCGGGGTCCGAGGCGGCCGACGCGGTTTCCGCGAGGGCCGTCTCGGCGGCGCGTAGGTCGCGGACCGCAGTGTCGAGGCCGCGGGCGGACAGGATGCGGTCGAGGACCGTGGTCGCGGGGTCGGCCGCCGCGGGGTCCTGGGGCAGGTAGCCGACGGGGCCCGTACGGACGATGTCGCCGGACGCGGGCTGGAGGCGGCCGGCGAGGGTCTTCATCAGCGTGGTCTTGCCGGCGCCGTTGCGGCCGACGAGGCCGATGCGGTCGCCTGGACCGACGTGCCCGGTCACACCGGACATGAGCAGGGAGGCGCCGGCGCGCACGGCGACGCCACGGAAGGTGAGCATGGGATGACGCTCCGGAAAGCTAGTGGACACACGGGTGGCGTGGAAGCGGGTGTCCTAGCTAAGAAGTCCGGGGCGTAGACATGCGGCCAGAATACGGGCGGGCCACGAGGGCCCGCCACGGGTTTTTCGCGGGCCGGTTGGAAGTGCCCGGCACCTGCCGCGGCTCAGATCCCGGGCAGAAGGCGCAGGTGCATGACGACGTCCGGCACGTACCACGGGCGAGCTCCCCGGGCACGTGCCGCGGGTCAGATGACGGTCCCGGTGGGCGGTCCGGGGTCAGTTCCAGATGCCCGGCACCTGGGACGGGGTCTCGTCCTTGACCTCGGTGCTGTCGATCACGTCGCCCTCCAGCGGGAGGAGGACCGTGGCCTCGCGGCCCCAGTCGGTGTAGCGGGTGTCGGACTCGACCTGGACGGTGCTCTTGTCGATGGGCAGCACGGCCTTGGCGGCGATGCGCCGCACGAGGCCCTTGTCGCCGAACCAGATGGTGTAGCCGATCTTCCCGTCGCGCTTGGCGGTGAAGCGGGTGCCGTAGAAGGCGGCGAACGGCTCGGAGGACTTGGCGAGACTGCTGGCCTTGACGCTGCCCTTGAGTATGCCGTCCTTCCACGAGGTACGGCCGGCGACGAGCGTCTTGAGCGTGGCCGGGTCGAGCGCCTCGACGACCAGGTTGCTGGGCGGCTGGACGACCTTGCGGTAACGCACCCAGCTCGTGCCCGGCGGCAGCGCCTGGTCGACGACGGGGCCGGAGACGTAGCTGACGCCGCCGGAGGAGAGCATGCGGACGGGCCCTTCCTGGAGGGCCTCGGTCTCGGCGGGGGCGGTCTTCTGCATGGTGCGCAGCAGTGCCGGGCTGTACTGCAGGGTGTGGGCCACGTCGGAGGCGACGGGCCCGCGCGGGCCGAAGCCGACCGTGCCGTCGAGGGCGGAGGTGGCCACCTGCCCGGCCTTGAAGGTCACCTTGGCGGTGGCCCGCAGGTTGACCGCCTTGCCCTGCCCTAACTGGGCCTGCAGCGCCTTGACCGGGTCGGTGGTGGGGGCGGCGTACGCGGGCATGGCGACGAACTGCGCCAGGCCCGCGACGGCGACCGCACCGATGAGGGTTCGCTTCATGAGGGTTTCCTTGGGAACGGTCCTGAAAGACGCGAACAATCTGGTGCATCTAAGATCGCGTCGTCAAGCCGGACCCGCGGATGCGGCATGGGAGTCGCGGGCGGAGATCACCGGGCTCCGCTGCGTGATCGTTCAGGCGGGGAAGTCCTTCGGGTTGACGTGGGTGGTCCTGGCGTTGCCGCCCTTGACCGGGTTGAGGGTGAGCGTCCAGGCGGTCGCGGTCCTGGAGGTCGTGGTGAAGCGCAGCTTGCTGGTGAAGCGCTGGTAGCTGGCCGCGCGGGTGAACCTGCCCTTGGAGACGCTGAAGCGGGTGCCGGTGGTGAAGTAGATGCGGTAGGTGCCGTCCCTGACGTCCCTGATGGTCGCGGTGGACCTGGCGCGTACGTAGATGCTGATCGCCTTCTTCTTGCCCTTGACCAGGGCGACGACGCCGTCGCGTGACGTGCCGTTCTTGATCTTGAGCCGGCCGAGCCCGCCGCTGATGCGGTCGTAGAGTATGCGGCCGTTGCGCGGGCGCGCGGCGGCCTGCTGGGCGGCCTGCTGGGCGGCCCGCTGGGCGGCCCGCTGGGCGGCCCGCTGGGCGGCCCGCTGGGCGGTCGGCGTCACGGTGGTGACGGCGGGCGCGCTCGCCACGGGGGCGGCGCTCGCGGGCGGGGTGGTCAGCAGGCCGCCGGCGAGGGCGACGGCGGCGACGGCGCTGGTACCAAGAGCTGCTCGGCCGGAGGGGCTTCTCACGATCACCATCTCCTTCGTGACGCGGGTCACGGCAAAGATAAGAGATCGAACGCGTGCGCGAAACCGGATATTCACGACGGGACTCGCCGCGGCCTTTCGCGGCCCATGGCCTAGACTGCGGCAGATGTTCCTGGCCCCCGCCCGGCTGGCCTGGCTGGACGCCCTGCGGGGGCCGGCAGCGCTGGCCGTCACCCTGCACCACGCCGGCTGGACGTTCATCCCCGCCGTCTGGGCGGAGGTGGACCGGCGCATCGACATGGGCACGTGGGGCGTGTTCGTGTTCTTCCTGGTCAGCGGCTACATCATTCCGGCGTCGCTGGAGCGCAAGGGCGATCTGCGCGCGTTCTGGACCGGGCGGGCCTTCCGGCTGCTGCCGCTGCTGCTGCTCGCCTGCGCGCTGATGCTGGGGCTGGCGCTGGTGGGCGTGCTGCCGGTGCCGGACGGCCTGGGCGACCGGCCGGCGGCGCTGGTCGTGCTCGGGAACGTGACGATGCTCCAGGAACTGCTGAACCTGCCGGCCGTCGTCAACGTCGCCTGGACGCTGTCGTACGAGATGGCCTTCTACCTGATGTGCGTGGCGCTGTTCGCGGTGGGGCAGGAGCGGCGGTCGGCGGGGATCGCGGTGGCGCTGGCGGTGCCGGCCGTGCCGCTCGGGCTGCTGCTGCCGAAGTCGGTGATCGGCGGGCGGGCCGACCTCCTGGCGGCGGCGCTCGGGCTCGCGGTGGTCGCGGCCGTCGCGGTGACGGTGCTGGCCAGGGGCCGGTTGAGGACGGCGGGCGCGGTCGCGGGCGGGCTGCTGGGGCTGGCGCTGGTGGTGCTGGGCAGCAGGGGCGGCACGTGGCAGGGCGTGATCATCCTGGCCACGATGTTCGCGGGCACCGCGGTGTACCGGGCCGAGCAGGGCACGATCTCCTGGCGGGCGGCGATCACGGCGGTGCTGGTGGTGCTGGGCTGCGGCCTGCCCGCCAAGGACGACCCGGCGTGGGTGCCGGCGATCGTGCTGGCGTTCTGCACGTTCTGGGCGGCGTACCGGCTGCGCACGCGGACGTTCCCCGCCTGGCTGGCGCGGCTCGGCGTGATCAGCTTCTCCGTCTACCTGCTGCACCCGATCCTGCTGTACGTGCTCCCCGGCCTGCCCAGCTACCTCCTCGTCCTGATCCCGCTGAGCATGCTGACCTACCACCTGGTCGAGGCGCCCGCCCAGCGGCTCGGCAAGCGGCTGGCGGGCCCGGCGGGGCCGGGCCCGCGCCGCGCTCAGCCCTGAAGGGCGCCGCCGAACGTGTGCGTGCCCGCCCCCACCTCGGCGGGCCCGCCCTCGATCGGCAGGTCAAGCTCTGCGGTGGTGCCCGGAGGCACGGTGACGGTGACGGTCAGCTCGCCGCCCGCCCTGGTCCAGGCGACGCGGGCGGTCCCGTACGGGGTGCCGAGCGCCGCCTCCGCCTCGGTCAGCCCGCCGCCGGGACGCGGCGCGACGCGCAGCCTCCGGTAGCCGGGGGCCGCGGGGGCGAGCCCGGCGACCGTGCGGTGCAGGAAGTCGGCCACCGCGCCCAGCGCGTAGTGGTTGAACGAGGTCATCTCGCCCGGATTGACGCTGCCGTCGGGCAGCATGCTGTCCCAGCGCTCCCAGATCGTGGTGGCGCCCATGGTGACCGGATACAGCCATGACGGGCATGCGCGCTGAGTCAGCAGCTCGTACGCGGTGCCGTACGCGCCGACCGCCGCCAGCGCGTCGCAGACCAGCGGCGTGCCCACGAAGCCCGTGCCGATGCGGTGCCCGTCGGCCGCGACCAGCTCGGCCAGCCGCCGCCCGGCCCGCTCGCGCTGCTCAGGCGTCTCCAGCAGGTCGAAGCAGATCGCGAGGGCGTGCGCGGTCTGGGTGTCGCAGGCCAGCCGCCCCGACGGGGTGACGAACTCGCGCCCGAACGCCGCCCGCACCTCCCCCGCCAGCCTCGCGTAGTGGGCCGCGTCGTCGTCGTGGCCGAGCAGCGCGGCCGTCTCGGCGACGAGGCGGGCCGTCCAGGCGTGGTAGGCGGTGGCGACCAGGGCGGGGTCCGTGCGTGCCTTGCCCGGCTTGTCGGGCGGCGCCGCCGGGTCGAGCCAGTCGCCCCACTGGAAGCCGGTGTCCCACAGGTGGCTCTCGCCCGCCCTTCCGGCGATGTGGTCCACCCACGCCTTCATGCTGGCGTACTGGGTGCGCAGCAACCCGATGTCGCCGTAACGCTGGTACAGCACCCAGGGCACGATGACGGCGGCGTCGCCCCACGCCGCGGCGGGCTCCGCGGGCATCAGCGGCACCCACGGCACGTAGTGCGGCACGGTGCCGAGCTTGGCCTGCTCGGCGGCCAGGTCGGCGAGCCAGGAGGCCAGCGGGCCCGCGCAGTCGTAGAGGAAGGCGGCGGTCGGGGCGAAGACCTGGAGGTCGCCGGTCCAGCCGAGGCGTTCGTCGCGCTGGGGGCAGTCGGTGGGCACGTCGACGAAGTTGCCGCGCAGGCTCCAGACGACGTTGTCGTGCAGGCGGTTGAGGTCGGGGTCCGAGCACCGGAACGTGCCGGTCGGCCGCAGATCGGTGTGACACACGACCGCCTCGATCGCGGCCTCGACCTCGGTCCCGGCGCCGTCGCCACCGCCGGGCCCGACCTCGGTCCTGGCGCCGTCGCCACCGCCGGCCTCGGCCCCTGCCCCGGCGCCGTCGCCGGGCTCGGGGAGCGGGCCCGGCCAGCCGTCGATCTGGGCGTAGCGGAAGCCGTGCATGGTGAAGCGGGGCTCCCACTCCTCGGGGACGTCGTCGCCGCGCAGCGTGTACGTGTCGGTGGCGGCGGCGTGGCGCAGCGGGCGGAGGCTGAGCGCGCCGTTCTCCAGGACCTCGGCGTGGCGCAGCGTGATCGTCTGCCCGGCCGGACCCTGGACGCGGATGCGCAGCCGGCCGGAGACGTTCTGGCCGAAGTCGAGGATGGTCTCGCCCGAGGGCCCGGTGAGGACCTCTCGCGGCCGCAGCGTCTCGACCCGGCGCACCGGCGGACCCGTCGGCGCGACGAGCCGGGCGGGGTCGTGGCCGAGCACGTCGGCGGGCGTCCAGGCGGCGGCGTCGAAGCCGGGCTCCGACCAGCCCTGGGGCAGCAGGCGGGCGTCGTACCGCTCGCCGTCGTACAGGCCGGCGGCGGTGATCGGGCCCGTGGCGCAGCGCCAGTGCTCGTCGGTGACGACCAGGTCGGTGCCGCCGTCCTCGTAGGTGATCTCCAGCTGGGCGATGAGGGCGATGCGGTCGCCGTAGATGGCGGTCTTGCCGCCGCCGAAGCCGATGCGGCCGCGGTACCAGCCGTCGGCCAGGGTGGCGCCGATCGCGTTGGGGCCCTCGCGCAGCAGGGCGGTGACGTCGTGGGTGCGGTAGCGCAGCCGCCGGTCGTAGCTGCTCCAGCCGGGGGCGAGCACGTCGTCGCCGACGGTCCGGCCGTTCAGCTCGGCCTCGTACAGGCCGTGGGCGGTGACGTACAGGCGGGCGCGCGCGACGGGGCCGCGCAGGGTGAAGTCCCGGCGCAGCAGCAGGGCGGGGCCGTCGGGCGGGCCGAGCAGGTCGTGCGGCGGCGCGGCGGCCCCCGCCTGCCAGTCGGCGGCCTCCAGCAAGCCGGTCTCGACCGCCGCCCAGTTGCTCCAGCCGCTGCCGGTGCCGTCGGCGCCGTGCACGCGGACGCGCGCCTCACGTCGCTCGCGCGACCCGAGCGGCGCGCCCGGCCAGGGCACGAGCACCGACTCCCCCGACTCGACCCGCCAGGCCGCGGTGCCGGACGCGTCGCGGATCTCGATCTCGTACGCCGCCTGCGTCCAGCCGGGCTCGTCGGTGGTCGTGGTCCAGGACAGTCGTGGGCGGCTCTCGCCGATGCCGAGCGGGTCGCGGTGGTGCTCGAAGGCAGGTGGTGTGACGTGTAGCAAGGCGCTCCTTCTGGTCAGCCCTGGATGGCCCCGGCGGTCGTCGCCGGCCACGATCGTGCGGAAGAGGCGGTTGTTGTTGAAACGTTTTAACACCCTGACGCGAGTTAACGTAAACCGCCGCGCGCCGGTGCGTCAAGACGTCATTTGGGGAACGTTGTCCACGACTGTTCCCAGCTCCAGCACCAGGTGGAAGGTTTGAACAGCACGGCCAGGGCATCGTTGCTCATCAGGCTGCCGGGGGTGCGCGCGGGCTCCTACACTCGTCACCGACGAGCGGTGACGCGGGCGGGAAGGCGGGCCACATGGCCGGACACAGGGCGGGACACAGTGCGGGCCACAGTGCGGGCCACAGTGCGGGCCACAGTGCGGGCCACAGTGCGGGCCACAGTGCGGGCCACAGTGCGGGCCACAGTGCGGGC
>NZ_JBFAQA010000001.1:0-141647 GCF_040677005.1 Nonomuraea sp. NPDC049421 | reverse complement strand
CCACAGTGCGGGCCACAGTGCGGGCCACAGTGCGGGCCACAGTGCGGGCCACAGTGCGGGCCACAGTGCGGGCCACAGTGCGGGCCACAGTGCGGGACCCAGTGCGGGACCCAGTGCGGAACGCGAGCCCAGGCGCCGGGTGACGATCGCGGACGTCGCCCGCCACGCCCAGGTGTCCACCACCGCCGTCTCCAAGGTCCTGCGCAACGCCTACGGCGCCAGCCCCGCCATGCGCGACCGGGTCAAGGCCGCCATCGAGGAACTGGGCTACCGGCCCCACGCGGCGGCGCGGGCCATGCGCGGGCGCACGTTCACGATCGGCGTGCTGATCCCCCACGTGCGCAACCCGTTCTTCGCCGACGTGCTCGACGGCGTCGGCGAGCAGCTCGGCGGCAGCGGCTACCAGGCGATCCTCGTGCAGGGCGGCAGCACCGACCCGGCCGCCGAGGGCCGGGCCATCGAGGCGCTCATCGACCGGCAGGTGGACGGCATCCTGATGATCGCGCCGATCAGCCCGAAGTCGCGGCTGGAGGAGGTGGCCGGGGAGATGCCGCTCATCGTGCTCGGCCGCCACGAGCGCTCGTCGGCGTACGACGCGGTCTTCGACGACGACGACGCCGGCACCGAGCTGGTCGTGCGCCACCTCATCGAGCTGGGCCACCGCCGCATCGGCCACATCTCGCAGCGCAACGCGGGCCGCGGCAAGCCGGTCGCGCTGCCGCACCTGACGAGGGCGGAGACGTACCGCAGGGTGATGACCGAGCACGGGCTGGCCGGCGAGATCGCGATCGCCACCACGAGCTGGACCGAGGAGGGCGGCTACGACGGCACGCGCGAGCTGCTGGCCCGCTCGCCCCGGCCGACCGCGATCTTCGCGGGCGCCGACCAGGCGGCGTTCGGCGCTCTGTCGGCGCTGCACGAGGCGGGGCTGTCGGTGCCCGGTGAGGTGTCGGTGGCCGGTTACGACAACACCCGGCTGGCGGCGATGGCCAACATCTCGCTGACCAGCGTCGACCAGGACGGCACGCTCATGGGCAGGACGGCGGCCCGGCTGCTGCTCGAACGCGTCGAGGGGCGTACGGCCGCGATGCGCTTCTCCGTCACGCCGGCCCTGGTGCCCCGGCTGTCCACCGGCCCCGCGCCCGGGTCAGGGGCGGGCGCCTGAGCCGCACAGGTAGCCGACCGTCATCTCGCCGACCATCCGCCGCAGCCGGTCGCGGTGCTCGGGCGCGGTCATGTCGCGCCCGAACAGCGCACCGAACGTGTGCTGGTTGGCCACCCTGAAGAAGCAGAACGCGCTGATCATCATGTGCACGTCGATGGCGTCGGCCTCGGTGACGAAGTCGCCGGAGGCCCGCCCCGCCTCCAGGATGCGGGTGATGAGGTCGAGCACCGGCGCACCCAGGCCGGCCAGCGCCTCCGACTTGCGGATGTGCTCGGCCTGGTGGATGTTCTCGATCGCGACGAGCTTGATGAAGTCGCGGTGGGCGTCGTGGTGGTCGAACGTCAGCTCCGCCAGCGTGCGGATGGCCTCGACGGGCGCCAGGTGCTCGACGTCGACCGTGCGCTCGACCGCCCGCACCTCGGCGTACGCCTTCTCCAGGACGGCGATGTAGAGCCGTTCCTTGCTGCCGAAGTAGTAGTAGATCATGCGCTTGGTGGTGCGCATGCGGGCCGCGATCTCGTCGACCCTGGCCCCGGCGTAGCCGTAGCGGGCGAACTCGCGCTGGGCGACGTCGAGGATCTCCGCCCGCGTGCGGTCGGCGTCCCGCCGGCGCTCGGCGGTGGCGGGGGTCGAGGTCATTCGCTCATCATAGGCGGCTCCGTCCGGCTTCCGTGGTGCTGGGCGGCGAGGCGGATGGGGGCGTTGACCGCGCCGTAGCCGGCGTAGCCGTCGATCCGCTGGACGATCTCGAAGAACACCCGGCCCACGGTGACCGTGTAGAGGTGCAGGAACGCGCCGCCGTGCGCGTCGCGGTCGTACAGGACGCCCAGCTCCCGCAGCTCCGGCGGCACGTCGTGGCGGGCCTCCAGATCGTCGTAGTAGTTGGCGGGAATCGGCAGCAGCAGCTCGGGGTGCTCGGCGCGCAGTCTGCGGGCCACGGCGAGCACGTCGGGGCTGGCCAGCGCCACGTGCTGGGGCGGGGGCTGGCCGGCGCCGACCTGGGCCAGGTTGAGCACCATGCGCACGCCGGACCCCTGCGCGCTGGACCCCTGCGCGCTGGACCCCTGCGCGCTGGACATGGCGCGGCTGCGCACCAGCCCGTACGGGTCGGGCACCTCCAGGCTCTCCTGCGGCTGCAGCCCGAGCACGCCCCGGTAGAACAGCGCGGCCTCGTCGAAGTAGTGCGGCGGCTGGGCCAGCGCCACGTGGTCGATGTGGGTGATCCCCGTGCCGCCGTTCCCCGAGGGGGCGAAGTCGGCGAGCCAGGCATCGTCGCAGAAGAAGATCTCCGTGCCGTCGGGCGCGGCGACCGCGTGCAGCGGCGCGTCCCGCGGGGCGCGCTCGCGCGGCAGTACGGGCGACAGCAGCGACTCGGCGTGCGCGACGGCCCGTCCGGGGTCGGGGCTGTCCAGCCCGATCGCCACCAGCCCGGGACCCGCGCCGGTCACGCGAGCCGGCCCAGCACTCGCACCCGCCCCATCGACCGGCCCCGGACTCACCGCGCCGGCCGGCTGCGGCCCTGTGCCGGTGGCGTTGACCAGCAGGCGGGCCTCGCCCTGGGACCACAGGTCGACCGGCTTGCCGCTGTGCCTGCCCGTACGGGCGAAGCCGAGGGCGGGGAGCACGCCGTTCAGCGAGCCGGTGCCGGACAGCTCGGCGAAGGCGAACCCCGACGGCACCGACGGATGCGCCACGCCTTGAAGTTGCCTTTCGAGCGCGATGAGCGAACGCATGCCGTCGCGCGCGGTCCGCCCGGTGCCGGCCTGCCGGAAGTGGTCGTTGAACACCTCCAGCGACAGCGGCCCCGCGTACCCGGCGTTGAGCACGTGCCTGACCAGCCCCGTGACGTCGAAGCCGCCCTGTCCTGGGAAGCAGCGGTGGTGGCGGCTCCACTGCAGCACGTCCATGGCGAGCAGCGGCGCGTCGGCGAGCTGCAGGAAGAAGATCTTCTCGCCGGGGATGGCCTCGATGCCGAGCGGGTCGGAGCCGCGCGACAGGATGTGGAAGCTGTCCAGGCAGGTGCCCAGGTTGGGGTGGTCGGCCTGGCGGACGATGTTCCAGGCGTGCAGGTACTCGTTGACGTGCCGGCCCCAGGCCAGCGCCTCGTAGGCGACGCGGATGCCGTGCCCGGCGGCCCGCTCGGCGAGCAGCCGCAGGTGCTCGGCGGCCAGTGCGTCGTCGCCGATCGTCTCGGGCGAGACGTTCGAGCAGACCAGCAGCAGGTCGGCGCCGAGCCGCCGCATCAGCCGGAACTTGTGCTCGGCCCGCTCCAGGTTGGCCCGCAGGCGGGCGCGCGGCGCGCCTTCGAAGTCGCGGAACGGCTGGTAGAGGTCGATGGTGAGTCCCAGGTCCGCCGCTCTGGCGCGGATCTCCTCGGGCGGGAGCGGGCAGGCGAGCAGGTCGTTCTCGAAGATCTCCACCCCGTCGAACCCGGCCGCCGCCACCGCCGCCAGCTTCTCCGTCAGCGTGCCGCTCACCGAGACGGTGGCGATCGACTTGCGCATGGCTTCTCCTCGTGCCGGGGCGGTCAGGTGAGTTCGGTCAGGTGGGCGAGCATGCGTTCGGCGTCGGGGGTACGCCCG
Organism: Nonomuraea sp. NPDC049421; assembly: GCF_040677005.1. Classification (NCBI taxonomy): domain Bacteria; kingdom Bacillati; phylum Actinomycetota; class Actinomycetes; order Streptosporangiales; family Streptosporangiaceae; genus Nonomuraea; species Nonomuraea sp. NPDC049421. The sequence goes on along the minus strand of NZ_JBFAQA010000001.1, from coordinate 137,900 downwards.
GTGAACAGGCGGAAGGCGTGGGCGGCCTGGAAGACGACCATGCCGCCGCCGTCGAGGGTCCGGCAGCCGAGTGCCCTGGCCCGCTTGAGCAGCTCGGTCTGCAGCGGCCGGTAGACGATGTCGGCCACCCACAGGCCGGGACGCAGCAGCTCGGCCGGCAGCGGCAGCCCCGGGTGGTGCGCCATGCCGGTGGGCGTGGCGTGCACCAGGCCGTCCGCTTCGGCGAGCAGCGCGGGCAGGTCGCCGGTGCCGCCTGAGCGGGCGCGGCCGGCGCTGTGGCGGACGGCTTGGTGGTCGGCATGGTGGACGGTGTGTTGGGCGGCGTGGCGGGCGGCGAGCCGGTCGGCCAGCGCGGCGGCTCTCGCGGGGTCGGCGTCCACGATCGTCAGCACGTCCACGCCGAGGGTGAGCAGCGCGTACGCGACCGCCGCGCCCGCGCCGCCCGCCCCGAGCTGGACGACGTGGCGGGTGGCCGCGCCCGGCAGGCCCCGGGTGAACGACTCGGCGAAGCCCGTCCAGTCGGTGTTGTGCCCGACGGCGCGCTCGCCGTCGAAGACGACCGTGTTGACCGCGCCCAGCATGGCGGCGTCGGGTGACAGCTCGTCCAGGTGCGGGATGACGGCCTGCTTGCAGGGGTGGGTGATGTTGAGCCCGTCGTAGCCGAACCGGCGGGCCGTGCGCAGCAGTCCGCCGACGTCGTCGCCGAGCCGGTCCGTGTCGAGCAGCCGGTAGACGTAGCGCAGGCCGTGGTGGGCGGCCTCGCGTTCGTGCAGCGGCGGGCTGAGCGAGGGACCGATGCCCGAGCCGATCAGCCCGGTCAGGTACGAGGTCATGCGGCGCTCCTCGATCAGCAACGTACGGACTAGTGAGTTCGTTATAACCCACCACCCGCGCCCGCGGGAAGCCGTCCTTGACATGTGACGCGCGCCACGTCAGCATTGCTCCCACATTAATTAACTATCTAGTTCGTAAAACACGGGTAACCGGCGCCGGGGGCCGCCACCATCACGCTCACCGAGGAGCCAGAGCCCGAGGAGCTCACGTGACCGACAACGCACCAGGCCACTCCCCAGGCCACTCCCCAGGCAACTCGCCAGGCGGCCCCCTCGGCAGGGGAACGCCGCGCAAGGCCGCCATCGCCGCCTGGATCGGCAGCGCGCTCGAGTACTACGACTTCTTCATCTACGGCAGCGCCGCCGCGCTGATCTTCGGCCGGGTGTTCTTCGACGACTCCGACCCGGCGACCGCCACCCTCCAGTCGCTGGCCAGCTTCGGCGTCGCCTACGCGGCCCGGCCGGTGGGCGCGTTCTTCCTGGGGCACGTCGGCGACCGGTTCGGCCGCAAGAAGATCATGGTGTTCACGCTCGTCCTCATGGGGCTGTCGACGTTCCTCATCGGCTGCCTGCCCACCCGCGACCAGATCGGCGGGGCCGCGCCCGTCCTGCTGGTGCTGCTGCGCATCATGCAGGGGCTGTCGGCGGCGGGCGAGCAGGCCAGCGCCAACTCCATGACCCTCGAACACTCCCCCGCCGACCGGCGCGGCTACTTCACCAGCTTCACCCTGAACGGCACCCAGTTCGGGCAGATCCTGGCCACGTTCGCGTTCATCCCGGTCGCCGCCCTGCCCGAGGAGCAGTTGCTCACCTGGGGCTGGCGGGTGCCGTTCTGGCTGAGCGTGGCGGTGGCGGTGGCCGGGTGGATCATCAGGCGGCGGCTTGAGGAGACGCCGGCGTTCGAGGAGGAGGTGGCCGCGGGCACCGTGCCGCGCATGCCGCTCGCCGTGCTCTTCCGCGACCACTGGAGCAGCGTGCTGCGGGTGGTGTGCGCGGCGCTCATCGCCACCGTCAGCACGATCTTCACGGTCTGGGCGCTCAACTACGCCACCAGCGACGAGATCGGGCTCGACAACGCCACCATGCTCTGGGTCGGCGTGGCCGCCAACGCCGTCGCGCTCGTCGCGATCCCGCTGTGGGCGCGGCTGTCGGACCGGATAGGGCGCAAGCCGGTGTTCCTCATCGGCGCGATCGGCAGCCCGATCATGATCTTCGCCTATCTGGCGGCCATCAACTCGGGGAGCTATCCGCTGGTGTTCCTCGTCGGCATCCTGACCCTCGGCGTCGTCTACAGCGCCTCGAACGGCATCTGGCCTGCTCTTTACGGCGAGATGTTCAGCACCCGCGTACGTCTGTCCGGCATGGCCATCGGCACCCAGATCGGCTTCGCCATCGCCGGGTTCGCCGTGGCCTCCGCCGCCGGGATCGTCTCCCCCGACGGCTGGCTCGGGCTGCAGGGCTGGACCGGGGTCGGGGTGTTCACCGCGATCCTGTGCGCGATCAGCGCGGTCGCGGTGGCCACGGCGCGGGAGACGTACCGGGTGCCGACGGAGGAACTCGGCCGGACACCCGCCCCGGCCCCGGCCGGCTGACCATCTGCCCGGACGGCGCGGGACCGCCGGCTCAGCCCGCCGGCCCCGCGCCCCCGGCTCAGCCCTTTTCCTCGTCCAGGACGCGTTGGGCGACGGCGAAGGCGGCGTTGGCGGCCGGGACGCCGCAGTAGACGGCGCTCTGCAACAGCACCTCGCCGATCTCGTCGGGAGTCAGGCCGTTGCGCAGCGCGGCGCGTACGTGCATGGCCAGCTCGTCCAGGTGGCCCCTGGCGACGAGCGCGGTGAGCGTGATGCAGCTACGCGTCCGCCGGTCGAGGCCGGGGCGGGACCAGATCTCGCCCCAGGCGTAGCGGGTGATGAAGTCCTGGAAGTCCCTGGTGAAGTCGGTGGTGCGGGCGACGGCGCGGTCCACGTGCGCGTCGCCGAGCACCTCGCGGCGCACCCGCATGCCGGGGACCGACGGCAGGTGGTCGAGCAGTGCCCTGGTGACGCGCTCCGGCTGGTCGGCCGGGGCCAGGTGGGCGGCGCCCGGCAGCTCGACCAGGGTGGCGCCGGGGATGCCGTCGGCCAGCTCCCTGGCGTGCGCGGGCGGTGTCGCCGGGTCGTCGCGGCCGGCCACCACCAGCGTCGGCACGGTGATCCGGGCCAGCTCGGCGCGCAGGTCGTAGCCGGCCAGGGCCTCGCAGCAGGCGGCGTACGCGGCGGGGTCGGCGGCGGCGAGGTCGTCCAGCAGCGCCTGGTCGGGCGGGCCCGCGAACCAGCGGCCCGCCGCGCCCTCCATCAGCGGGCCCGTGCCCTCCGCGCGCACCAGCGCGGCCCGCTCGTGCCAGCCCTCCGGGTCGCCGAACCTGGCGCTCGAGCACACCATCGCCAGCGACCTGACCCGGCCGGGGTGGCGGACGGCCAGCGTGGCGCCGATCGCGCCGCCGATCGAGACGCCCGCGTAGTGGAAGCTCCCCATGCCCGCCGCTGTCGTCACCTCCAGCACCAGCGCGGCCAGTTCCTCGACCGTGCTCGCCGGGAGCGGCTTGGAGCCGCCGTGGCCCGGCAGGTCGAACCTGAGCACCCGGTACGTGCGGGCCAGCGTCCGCACCTGCGGCTCCCACAGGCGGGTGGAGGTGCCGAGCGAGGGGGCGAGAACGAGCGGCTCTCCCCGCTCGGGGCCGTCCAGACGGTGCTGCAACATCAATGGCGTGCCTTGTCTCGGTGTTCGTGGTGGGTGAGGGCCTGGTCGACGAGGGCGGGGGCCGGGGCCGGGGTGCCTTCGACGGAGAGGTTGGCGGCCATGCGGTCCGGGTGGACGCGCAGGTCGGCGACGAGTTCCGCGGCGTCCCTGGTGGCGCCGGCGACCAGGCGGAGTGCCTCGCGCAGCGGCTGCCACTCGGCGTGCCAGGCGCCTGAGGGGCGTTCGTCCTCGGCGGCGAGTGCGGCGTACAGGGTGGCGGCCAGCGGGGGCACCTGGCGGGCGGCGGCGGCGATCATCGTGGCCCGCACCGGGTTGTGCTTGTGCGGCATGGACGACGACCCGCCGCCGACGCCCTCGGTCACCTCGCCGATCTCGGTACGTGACAGCACCAGCACGTCGGCCGCCACCTTCCCGAGCGCCCCCGCCGTGAACGCCAGCGCCCCCGCCAGGTCGGCCACCGGCGTCCGCAGCACGTGCCACGGCAACACCGGCGCCGCCAGCCCCAGCTCGGCCGCGAACCGCTCCGGCAGTTCCAACGCCACCGGCCGCGCAGCGGACTCCGGCAGATCCAACGCCACCGGCCGCGCAGCGGACTCCGGCGCCACCGGCCGCGCGCCGGACTCCGGCGACCGGGGCTCCGGTCCCCCACCTGGCTTCTGGGCGTCGGTGTGGAAGGCGGTGAGGGTGCCGGCGGCGGCGCCCAGCTGGGCGGGGAGGGCGTGGCGGGCCGCCGCGAGGCGGACGGAGGCGTCCGTGACCAGGGTCAGCCAGCCCGCCGCCTTGAGGCCGAACGTCGTCGGGACCGCCTGCTGGGTGAGCGTGCGCGCGGCCATCGGGGTGGCGCGGTGGTCGGCGGCCAGCGTGGCCAGCCGGTCGATCACCGTGTCCAGCTCGGCGAGCACGGGGCCCAGGGTGCGGTGGGCGACCAGCATCAGGGCGGTGTCGAGGATGTCCTGGCTGGTGGCGCCCCGGTGCACATACGGGCCGTGCGGCCCGGCCGCCCGCCGCAGGTCGGCGACGAGCGGGATGACCGGGTTGCCCCCGGACCTGGCCCGTACGACCAGGCCCGGCAGGTCGAAGGCGTCGGCGCGGCAGGCGGCCGTGACCGCCTCGGCAGCCGCGGCGGGCGCGAGGCCGAGCGCCGCCTGCGCGCGGGTCAGCGCGGCCTCGGCGTCCAGCATCGCCTGGAGCACGGCGGCGTCCCCGGTGGTCTCGGCCGCGCCCCGCATCGGGGACAGCAGTCCGAGGTCAGCGGGATCAGCCGAAGTCAAGGAAGACCGTCTCCTTCTCACCCTGCAGATGGACGTCGAACCGGAAGACCCCGTCCCGCTCCTGCTCGGCCAGCAGCGTGTGCCGCCGCTCCGCGGGCACGGAGTCGAGGAAGGGGTCCTGCCCGAGGTAGATGCGGGTGTAGAGGTGGTGCAGCAGGCCGCGGGCGAACACGCACACGCTGATGTACCCGTTTCCCGGCCGTACGGTACGCAGCGCCCAGTGGCCGTCGAGGTCGGTGGCGACGCGGCCGAAGCCGGTGAAGACGACGCCGTCCCTGCCGAGCACGGCCCCGGTGGTGGGGTCGCGGCGCAGCGTGCCGGGCGCGCCGCGCACCTGCCCGTCCTCGTCGGCCTGCCAGAACTCCAGCAGCGCGTCGGGCACCGGGTCACCGGCGCCGTCGTAGACGTACCCGTGGACGGCGATGCCGCCGGTCGCGATGTCACCGCCGCCGGGGAAGGGCAGCGCGTACCCGTAGAACGGGCCGACGGTCTGTGAGGGGGTGGGGTTCACCGGCCTTCCTCCATCCAGGTCGCGGCGGGGCCGTCGAGCACGATGTCCCATCGGTAGCCGAGCGAGAACTCCGGCTCGGACAGGTCGTGCACGTACTCGGCGACGAGCCGCTGCCGGGCGCTCGCGTCGGTGACGGACTGCAGGATCGGGTCGTACGGGAACAGCGGGTCGCCGGGGAAGTACATCTGGGTGATCAGCCGCTGCGTGAAGGCGCTGCCGAACAGCGAGAAGTGGATGTGCGCCGGCCGCCAGGCGTTGCGGTGGTTGCGCCACGGGTACGCGCCCGGCTTGATCGTGGTGAACACGTAGCCGCCGTCGTCGCCGGTCAGGCAGCGGCCCACGCCGGTGAAGTTGGGGTCGAGCGGCGCCGGGTGGTCGTCGCGCTGGTGCAGGTAGCGTCCCGACGCGTTGGCCTGCCAGATCTCGACGAGCTGGCCGCGTACGGGCCGTCCCGACCGGTCGAGCACCCGGCCCCGCACGGTGATCCGCTCGCCCAGCGGCTCGCCGAGGTGCTGCCTGGTGAGGTCGTTGTCCAGCGGTGTCACGTCGGTGGCCCCGAACACCGGCCCCGACAGCTCCACCGCCTCGGGGTCCTTGACGGCGACGAGCGGCTGCTCGGGGTGGCGCAGGAGGGTGCTGCGGTAGGGGGCGTAGTCGCGGGCGGGATGACCGGTCGGGGTGGAGGCCTGCTCGCCGTACTCGGCGATCTCCCGGTCGATGTCGGCCTGCTGGAGGGGTTCGGACATACAGCTGCCTTTCGAGCTATCTGTCGAGGACGACGGCCAGTCCCTGGCCGACGCCGATGCAGAGCGCGGCCAGACCGGTGCCGGAGCCGGCGGCGGCCAGCCGGTGGGCGACCGCGCCGGTGACGCGGGCGCCCGAGGCGCCGAGGGGGTGGCCGATGGCGATGGCGCCGCCGTCGGGGTTGACGATGGCGGGGTCGAGGTCGGGCAGCTCGGCCAGGCAGCCGAGCACCTGCGCCGCGAACGCCTCGTTCAGCTCGGCGGTCGCGAGGTCGCCGAAGCGCCGGCCCGCCTTGGCGAGCGCCCTGGTGGACGCCTCGACGGGGCCGAGCCCGAAGTAGCGCGGCTCCAGCGCGCTGACGCCGGTGGCGGCGATCCTGGCGAGGGGTTCGCGCCCGCGCAGCCCTTCCTCGTCGGTGAGCAGCAGCGCGGCGGCGCCGTCGTTGAGCGGCGAGGCGTTGCCCGCGGTGACGGTGCCGCCGTCCTTGCGGAAGACGGGCTTGAGCCGGGCCAGCGCCTCCAGGGACGTGTCGTGGCGGATGCCCTCGTCGCGGGCGACGTCGCCGATGGGCACGATCTCCCGCTCGAACGACGCCTTGGCCGCCTTCTGGTGGCTGGCCAGGGCGAACGCGTCCTGCTCCGCGCGGGTGATGCGGTGCTTGTCGGCGATCAGCTCCGCGCCCTCGCCGAGCGCGACGGTGTGCTCGGCGGGCATGGCGGGGTTGACCAGCCGCCAGCCGAGCGTGGTGGAGACCAGCTCCTGGCCACCGGCGGGAAACGCCTTCTCCGGCTTGGGCAACACCCACGGCGCGCGGGTCATCGACTCGACGCCGCCCGCGATCACGGTGCCGGCGTCGCCCATCGCGATCATCCGGTACGCCTGGACGACGGCCTCCATGCCCGACCCGCACAGCCGGTTCACGGTCGCGCCCGGCGTGGTGATCGGCAGGCCGGCGAGGATGGCGGCCATCCTGGCGACGTTGCGGTTCTCCTCGCCCGCGCCGTTGGCGTTGCCCAGCACGACCTCGTCGGCGCCGTCCAGGTCGTTGCGCTCGACCAGCGCCTTGATGACGTGCGCGGCCAGGTCGTCGGGGCGGACGCCGGACAGGGCGCCGCCGTACCGGCCGAAGGGGGTGCGTACGGCGTCGAGGATGTAGACGTCTTTCATGCCAGAACCTCCGCGTCGGTGCGCTCGCGCACGTCGTCCACGCTCACTCCCGGCGCGCGTTCGACCAGCGTGAGCCCCTGCTCGGTGACGTCGAGGACGCCCAGGTCGGTGACGATCCGGTGGACGCACTCCTTCCCCGTGAGCGGCAGCGAGCACTCCTTGACGATCTTGGGTGAGCCGTCCTTGGCGGTGTGATCCATGATCACGATGACCTTGCGCGCGCCGTGCACGAGGTCCATGGCGCCGCCCATGCCCTTGACCAGCTTGCCGGGCACCATCCAGTTGGCCAGGTCGCCGCGGGCCGAGACCTGCATCGCGCCCAGCACCGCCACGTCGATGTGCCCGCCGCGGATCATGCCGAACGACGCCGACGAGTCGAAGAACGCGGCGCCCTCCCGCACGGTCACGGTCTCCTTGCCGGCGTTGATCAGGTCGGGATCGACCTCGTCCTCGGCCGGGTAGGGGCCGACGCCGAGGATGCCGTTCTCGGAGTGCAGCACGACGTCCACGCCGGGCGGCAGGAACGACGGGATGCGGGTGGGCAGGCCGATGCCCAGGTTGACGTAGTCGCCGTCGCGCAGCTCGGCGGCGGCCCGCGCGACCATCTCGTCCCTGGTCCAGCTCATCCGGTCACCGTCCGCTTCTCGATGGACTTGTCCGCGGCCTGCTCGGGGGTGAGCACGAGCACGCGCTGCACGAACACGCCGGGCAGGTGCACCTCGTCGGGGTCCAGCTCGGTCAGCTCCTCGACCTCGGCGACCGTGACGCGGCCGGCCATCGCGGCGAGCGGGTTGAAGTTGCGGGCGGCCTTGCGGAAGACCAGGTTGCCGTGGCGGTCGCCCTTGGCGGCGCGGACGAGGGCGAAGTCGGTACGGATGCCGCGTTCGAGCACGTATTCGCGGCCGTCGAACTCGCGTACCTCCTTGGGCGGCGAGGCGACCGCGATCGAGCCGTCCGGATTGTGGCGCAGCGGCAGGCCGCCGTCGGCGATGGGGGTGCCGACGCCGGCCGGGGTGTAGAAGGCGGGGATGCCGCTGCCGCCCGCGCGCAGCCGTTCGGCCAGGCTGCCCTGCGGGGTCAGCTCGACCGTCAGCTCGCCGGACAGGTATTGGCGGGCGAACTCCTTGTTGTCGCCGATGTACGAGGCCGTCACGTGGGCGATGCGCCCGGCCGCCAGCAGCACGCCCAGGCCGCCGCCGTCCACGCCGCAGTTGTTGGAGACCACGGACAGGCGGGTGACGCCGGTGTCGTACAGGGCCTTGATCAGGACGTTGGGGATGCCGCTGAGGCCGAAGCCGCCGACGGCGAACGACGCGCCGTCACGCACGCCTGCCAGCGCCTCCGCGGCCGTGGCGACCACCTTGTCTCTCGGCACGACGCTCCGATCGTGGGTGTGTTCGCTCTGCGAACTTTTGTTCACTATTATGAGGATTTCAGTATGTGTGTGGGTTGGCTGGCCTGTCAAAGGTCCCTGTCTAGGAGGAGCCGATGGAACCGGCCGGAACCCTCGAACGCGGGCTGAGCGTGCTGCGCGCACTCGCGGCCGACCCGCGGCGGCCCGCCCGCGCCACCGACCTCGTGCGGGCGACCGGGCTGGCCAGGTCCACCGTCGACCGGGTGCTCGGCACGCTCGCGCACCTCGGTCACGTGCGGACCGACGGGCGTGAGGTGGTGCTCGCGCCGCGGCTGATGGAGCTGGGCGAGGCCTATCTGTCCGGCTCGGGGCTGCGGGACGCCGTCGCCGGTCCCGCCGCACGGCTCGCCGACGAGCTGGACGAGTCGGTGTCGGTGGCCGTACGGGACGGGGACGGGGTGCGGTTCGTCGCGCAGTTCACCCGGCGGCGGCGCATGTCGGTGACCTTCCGCGTCGGTGACGTCCTGCCCGCCTCCCGCTGCGCCGCCGGCCTCGCCCTCCTCGACCCCGCCAAGCCCTGGGCCGAGGACGACCAGCTCATCGAGCCCGGCCTGATCGCCGTGGCGGTCCCGGTCCGCGGCGAGCCGGCCTGTGCGGTGAGCGTGGTGAGCCACACCAGCCGGCACACGGTCGGCGAGCTGCGCGACCTCTGCCTGCCCGCCCTCCGCAAGACGGTCACCGAGCTGGAAACCGCCCTCGCCGCCCCCGCCCCGCAAGCCGCGCCCCCGGCCCCCGGCCCGTCGGCTCTTCCGGCGGGCAACGCCGGAGCCGCCACCCCCGCCACCCCCGCGGCCTCCTCGTCCTTGGACGCGGCCAAGGAGGCGAAGCGGGAGCTGGGGATGGGGTTCCTGCAGTCGCTGGCGCGGGGGCTGGCGGTGATGGTCGCGCTCGGGTCGGCGCGGGGCGGGGTGACGCTCGCCGACTGCGCGAAGGTGACCGGCCTGCCGCGGGCGACCGTGCGGCGGGCGGTGCAGGCGCTGGAGCGGCTCGGCTACGCCGCCGCGCGCGGCACCCGGTTCACGCTGCTGCCCAGGGTGCTGGAGCTGGGCTACGCGCACCTGTCGGGGCTGACGTTCCGCGAGATCGTCCAGCCGCACCTGGCCGACCTCGCCGCCCGCGTCGACGAGTCGGCGTCCGTCGCGGTGCTGTCGGGCGACGACGTCCTGTACGTGGCGCGGGTCCAGACCGTGAGCCTGATGAGCGTGAACATCACCGTCGGCACCCGCTTCCCCGCGTACGCGACCTCCATGGGCCGGGTGCTGCTGGCCGGGCAGCCCGACGAGCGGCTGGCCGCGATCGAGCCGCGCCGGCTGGCCGCCAGGACCGTCACCTCCCGCGACGAGCTGCGCGTTCTCGTCCGGCGGGCCGCCACCGACGGCTACGCGCTGGTGGACCAGGAGCTGGAGGAGGGCGTACGGTCCATCGCCGTCCCCATCAAGGACGGCGCAGGGCGCACCGTCGCCGCCGTGAACGTGGCCACCCACGCCGGGCGGGCCGGCAACGACGCGCTGGTCCGCGACGTGCTGCCGGCGCTGCGCGAGACGGCCGCGAAAATGGCGGCGGATCTCGCGTACACGGGCGCCGTCGCGGCCGAGTGAACGCATTAGTATCCGAGGCATGAAGGCCGCAGTGCGCGCCAGATATGGCCCGCCGGAAGTGGTTCGCGTTTCAGAGGTGGAAAAACCGGTCCCCGGTCCTGGTGAGCTGCTCGTCAAGGTGCGCGCGACCACGGTCAACCGCACTGATTGCGCGATGCGGGCGGCCAAGCCGTTCCTGTGGCGATTCTTCACGGGGCTCGTCCGGCCTGCGAAGATGCCCGTTCTCGGCACCGAATTCGCCGGCGAGGTGGTGGCCGTGGGAGCGGGGGTCGGGTCGTACGAGGCCGGGGACGACGTGTTCGGCTACAACGACGGCAGGTCGGGGGCGCACGCGCAGTTCCTGACCGTTCGCGAGAGCGGCACGCTGGCGGCGTTGCCCGAGGGGCTGACGTACGAGGAGGCGGCGCCCGGCACCGAGGGCGCCCACTACGCGCTCTCCATGATCAGGGGGGCCGGGGTGCGGGCCGGTCACGACGTGCTGGTCCACGGCACCACCGGGGCGATCGGGTCGGCCGCCGTGCAGCTTCTGAAGCACCACGGCGCCTGGGTCACCGCCGTCTGCGGGCCGCGTCATCTCGATCTCGTCCGCGGGCTCGGGGCCGACAAGGTGGTCGACTACACCGCCACCGATTTCACCGCCGACGAGCGCCGATATGACGCCGTGCTGGACGCCGTCGGCAAGAGCACGTTCGGCCGGTGCAGGAAACTGCTCAAACCCCGTGGCGTTTATGTCGCCGCCGACGTGGGGCCTTTCTGGCAGAACCTCTTGTTCGCCGCCGCCGGTCCCTTGCTCGGGGGCCGGAGGGTGAAATTCCCGCTGCCCCGGCATGACGCGGAGTTGGCCCGGCAATTGAAGGAGCTGCTCGAGTCGGGCGCATTTCGGCCGGTCATCGACCGCCATTATCCGCTGGACGAGATCACGGACGCCCACCGCTATGTTGAAACCGGGCAGAAGGTCGGGAACGTAGTGATCGTCGTTCCCCATGCCGAGGAGGCGTGACCAGTCGGCGGAAGGCCGGTCATGAGCTCAGGGCGGTGACGGCGACCACCAGCCCTCCCGACGGAATCTTGACCCGCTCTTATAACGACATAGAGGGATGTATACGGCGGGTCCCGTTAGCGTTTCGCTTATGACCGGACCGACCGCGTTCACGGTGAACGGCCAGCCCGTGCGGCTTGACCTCGACCCGCGCGAGTCCCTGCTCGACGTGCTGCGCGAGCGGCTGGGTCTCACCGGCTCCAAGAAGGGCTGCGACCACGGCCAGTGCGGCGCGTGCACGGTCCACCTGGACGGCCGGCGGGTCGTATCCTGCCTGACCCCGGCCGTCCAGGTGCACGGCAGGTCGGTGACCACGATCGAGGGCGTGTCGGGCGTGGGCGGCCTGCATCCGCTGCAGGAGGCGTTCGTGGACAACGACGCGCTGCAGTGCGGCTACTGCACTCCGGGCCAGGTGATGTCCGGCCTGGCCTGCATCGCCGAGGGGCACGCGGGCGACGACGACCAGATCCGCGAGTACATGAGCGGCAACCTGTGCAGGTGCGGCGCGTACACCGGGATACTCGCCGCCGTACGCCAGGCCGCGGCGCTCCGGGAGGAGTGAGCCGTGCGCCCCTTCGCCTACACCGCCCCCGCCACCCTCGACGAGGCCGTCAGCGCCCTGGCGGCGGCCGGGCCCGGCGCGCGGGTGCTGGCCGGCGGCACCACCCTGTACGACCTGATGAAGCTGGACATCGAGACCCCGCACAGCGTCGTGGACGTGCGCGCGCTGCGCGAGCTGGCCGGCATCGACACGGCGGGCCCGGGCGAGCTGTCGTTCGGCGCGGGCGCGCTGATGGCCGACGTGGCCGAGGACCCGGTGCTGCTGCGCGACTACCCGGCGCTGGCCGAGTCGCTGGCCAAGGCCGCCTCCCAGCAGCTGCGCAACATGGCGACGGTGGGCGGCAACCTGCTGCAGCGCACCCGCTGCGGCTACTTCAGGGGCGGCCCGCCGTTCGCCTGCAACAAGCGGGAGCCGGGCAGCGGCTGCGCCGCGATCGGCGGGCTGGACAGGGGGCACGCGCTGCTCGGCGGCAGCGAGGCGTGCGTCGCGACGTACCCGGGTGACTGGGCGGTCGCGCTGATCGCGTTCGACGCGGTGGTGGACGTGGCGGGCCCGGGCGGCACGCGGACGATCCCGCTGGCCGAGCTGCACGTCGAGCCCGGCGACACGCCCGCCAGGGAGCACACGCTGGCCGCCGGTGAGATCATCACCCGCATCCGCGTGCCGGTCACGCCGGTCGGGCGCGGATCGACGTACCACAAGGTCAGGGACCGGGAGTCGTACGCGTTCGCGCTGGCCTCGGCCGCCGCCGCGGTGCGCCTGGACGACGGGACCGTGGCGGAGTGCCGCATCGCGGTGGGCGGGGTCGCCACCCGGCCGTGGCGCTGCCCGGACGCCGAGCGGGAGCTGACCGGGGCGGTGCTGGACGAGCGGTCCGCGCGCCGGGCGGGCGAGGCCGCGTTCGCCGGGGCCCGGCCTGGCGCGCACAACGGTTTCCGGGTCGAGCTGGGCATCCGCACCGTTGCCGAGGCGCTGCGGATCGCCGGAGAGCGGGCCGGACGATGACGGACTCCGGAGGGCGGGCCGGACGATGACGGACTTCGCGATCCCCCGCGTCGGCGCGCGGGAGAAGGTCACCGGGACCGCCCGTTTCGGCGCCGACCGCACACCCGGGGGCTGCGCGTACGCGATGCCCGTGGTGGCGACCGCCGGCAAGGGCCGCATCACGCGCCTCGACACCACCGGGGCCACCGCCGTGCCCGGCGTGCTGCTCGTCCTGTCGCACCTCGACGACCTCGGCATCGTCCCGGCCGGCTCGCTCATGCGCGGCGGCTACGCCTTCCAGAGCCTGCAGCCGCTGCTGGACGACCGGATCGCCTACCGGGGCCAGCCGATCGCGCTGGTCGTGGCCGACACCCTGGTCGCCGCGACGGAGGCGGCCGCGCTCGTGCGGGCCGAGTACGACGAGGAGCCGATCGCGGTGGAGCTGGGCGCGGCCGGCACCGAGACCCAGGAGGCGGCGCTGGCCGACGTGGTGGCGGGCGACGCCGACGGCGAGTACGAGCGCAGCCCGCTGCGCATCGACGAGACGTACGAGGCGGGGCCGCAGCACCAGGTGCCGATGGAGCTGATCGGCGGCGTGGTCGAGTGGCACGGCGACACGGTGGTGGTGCACGAGGGCACGCAGACCGTCGGCGCGCTGCGCGGCGGCCTGGCCAGGCAGCTCGGCATCGACCCCGCGCGGGTGCGGGTGATCTCGCCGTACGTGGGGGGCGCGTTCGGCCAGAAGAACGCGCTGCAGCCGCACCTCGCGCCGCTGGCCGTGGCCGCGCGGCGGCTGGGCAGGCCGGTCAAGCTGGTGCTGCCGCGCGCCCACACCTTCCACGCGGCGAGCTTCCGCCCGCTGAGCAGGCATCGCGTACGGCTGGGGGCCGACCGCTCGGGCCGGCTGCTGGCCGCGATCCACGAGGTGGACCAGCAGGACTCCCGGCACGACCTGCTGCCGGCCACGTACACGGAGCTGACCTCCCGCCTGTACGACATCAGGAACTTCCGCGGCCGCCAGCGCCACGTCAGGACCGACACGCAGTCGCCCGGCTTCATGCGGGCCCCGTTCGAGCACCCGGCGGCGTTCGCGCTGGAGTCGGCCATCGACGAGCTGGCCGTCGCCACCGGCCGCGACCCGGTCGAGCTGCGCCTGGCCAACGACGCGCGCACGGACCCGGTGACCGGCAAGCCGTTCTCGTCCCGGCACCTGGCCGACTGCCTGCGGCGCGGCGCGGAGCTGTTCGGCTGGGCCGGACGCCGCCCGGACCCGTGCTCGATGCAGGAGGCCGACGGGACGCTGGTGGGCTGGGGCGTCGCGGTGGGCGCGTACCCGTCGAAGACCGTCCCGATCCAGGCCAGGCTCACCGCCGACGCCGACGGCCGGGTGCTGCTGGAGGTGGGCGGCCACGAGATGGGGCAGGGCATCACGACCGCCCTCGTCTCCGCCGTGGCCGGCGACCTCGGCATCGCGCCCGACTCCGTCGCCGTCGCGGTCGGCGACACCGCCCGCGTGCCGCACCACCTCACCGCCGGCGCCTGGGGCACCAACAGCACGCTGCTGGCCGTGCACGCGGCGCTGCTGCGGCTGCGCGAACGGCTCGGCGCCGCCCCAGACGGGCCGGTGGACGTGGCGGCGGCGGTCAAGCAGGCGGGCGGGGACGACGTGGTGACCGAGGCCGTCACCCAGGCGCCCGGCCAGCCGCCGGAGATGGCCGACCGCATGCGCACGGGCCTCGCCGCGCCGACCGGCCCCGAATACCCCGGCTTCGTCTCCTTCAGCTTCGTCGCCCACTTCGCCGAGGTCAGGGTGGAGCCGGTGACGCGGCGCATCCGCGTGCCCCGGGTGGTCAGCGTGGCCGACTGCGGCAGGGTGGCCAGCCCGGTCACCGCCGACGCCCAGGTGCGCGGCGGGGTGGTGTGGGGCATCGGCGCGGCGCTGCACGAGCACAGCGAGGTCGATCCCCGCTACGGCGGCTTCGTCAACAGCGACCTCGCGGACTACGTGATCCCGGTCAACGCCGACGTCGGCACGATCGAGGTGGACTTCGTCGGCGAGCCCGACTTCGCGCTCAACCCGATGGGCGTCAAGAGTCTCGGCGAGGTGGCGCTGGTCGGCGTCGCCCCCGCCATCGCGAACGCCGTCTTCCACGCCACCGGCCGCCGCGTCCGCCGCCTGCCGATCCTCATCGAGGACGTGCTGTGAGCCGTCCCGCGTGCTCAGCGGGGGAAGTCGGCGAGCTCGCGGACGGCCTGGTCGAGGTCGTCTGCGACGCCGTCGCGCAGCAGCCGCCCGTACAGGCCCTCCCCGGCCGCGCCGTAGCGGCGGATGCGGGCCGCGCGGGCGGTCATGCGCGACTGCAGCTCCCTGATGAGCGTGTCGGTGCTGCCGTCCCAGCCGTAGGTGTCGAGGAACAGCCGCAGCCTGCGGGGGCGCGCGTCGAAGTCGGTGAAGCCCTCCAGCTCGGCGGTGCGGCGGGCGTGCAGCGGCACCCAGCCGTGCGCCATCCAGCTCACGTCGGAGTCGGCGGTGACGGGGCCGGCGAAGTCCCAGTCGAAGAAGCCGGTGATGCGGCCGTCGTGCCAGGCGGCGTTGAACGGGCTGGCGTCGTTGTGCGCGATGATCAGGCCGGGCGCCCACCTGCCGCCCATCCGCCAGCGCGCGCCCGCGGACGGCACGAAGTCGGCGACCGCCTCGTGGTAGGCGCGCGTCCACTCGGCGACCTGGACGAGCGACTCCTCCGTACGGGTCCACCAGGGCCACACGACCTCGCCGCCCATGGTCTCGCCCTCGAGGTAGGTGAGGATCTCGCGGCCCTCGTCGTCGATGCCGAGCACGCGGGGGGAGCCCGCGAACCCCTTGCACTCGAGGTGCCGCAGCAACTCGTGGACGGACGGGGTCCAGGGGCGTACTTGACGGCGTACGGTGTGGCCGATCCGCACGGCGCCGCCGTCGTTGCCGCCGTCGAGCCGATCCCGCCCCACGCCGAGGACACTGCCAGCCCACGCGGGTCCCGTCAACAGCCCGCGACGTGGCCGGACAACGTCTTGTACACGATCGCCGCGAAACCCGTAGCGGGCTATTGCACCATGCAAAGATAAGAGGGGCGAACCGTAGGGATGCGGAGGGGTGGAATGGGCAGCATCGACCGTGCCGGCTTCTCCTGGGTGGTCACGCAACGTGATGACGCCGCCGTCCTGAGTCCCTGCGGGGACCTGGACCTGTCGTCCATGGAGGAGTTCCGCAGCGGCCTGGCGGAGGCGATGTCGTGCCTGCGCCCGCCGTTCGTCGTCGTGGACCTGCACGAGGTGGACTTCTGCGACTCCTCGGGGCTGAACGCGCTGATCTGGGCGGCGAACACGGTGGAGGCCGCGGGCGGGCGGCTGCGCCTGAGCGGCCTGCAGCCGAGGGTGAGCCGGCTGATGCGGATGACCGGCCTCGACCGGCGCTTCACCCTCCAGGACGCACCGGCCGGGCAGTGACGGCCGCCTGGTCAGCCGCCCATGCGGCCGTCCTGGCTGTGGCGGTTCTCCAGGCCGGCCATCGAGGAGCCGTCGTCCTGGAGGCCGCGCCCGTTCTCGATGGAGCCGGGCGAGTAGTAGCGCCGCAGCCAGTCGGCCAGCCCGTCGAGGCCGGGCAGCAGCACGCGCTCGGTGATGTTGGCCTGGTCGAGCCGCTGCCTGATCTCGGCCTTGACCGGGGCCGGGATCACCCACTGCCGCCCCAGCCCGGGGTGGTCGGCCAGCCAGTCCTCCAGCTGGTACGTCACGTCCGACAGCACCGACAGCACCGACGACTGGTTGATCACCCGCTCGTCCAGCGACGGCGGCTCGAAGAAGGCCAGGAACGTCCCGCCGTCGCCGAGCCGGTCGAAGCGGTCGAGCGAGGGAGCGACCCCGGCGAGCATCTCGGTGGTGAACACCAGCGCGCCCTCGGCGGCGAGCGGGGCCCGCAGCGGGTCGGGCAGCAGCCGGTGGGCGGCGGCGCAGTCGACGGACAGCAGCACGCCGTCGTCCTCCGGCCAGGTCGCGGTGGCGAAGTGCAGGGCGACGAGCGGGGAGAACGTCCAGTCGAGCAGGCGGGTGGGCAGGCCGTGGTGCTGGCCGAGCGCCAGCCAGTCCCAGACGGTCGGCCCGGGGGCCTGTCGATGCGCATATTTCCGGAAATTTCGTACGAGATGGGACTCGACTTGCCCGTAATGGCCGCGCAGCCGCGCGAGCCCCGACATGTGCGAGTACGTGCTGCGCGCGAGCCCGCGGAAGACCAGCGACGTGTGCGCAGGACCGCACCCCTCGCTCCGGCCCGCCTCCCCGATAGCGTCGTCCAGCTCGCGCCACGACGACACCGTGACCACTTCCATCACGTTGCGTTGCCCCAGCTCACGCCCTCCACACCTGCCCTCCGCCCGGCCGCCCGTCCAGGTGCTCGTCTACCCGGTCACCGGCTGCCTGCTCGACACCGGCTCCTACCTCGACCCCGCCAACCGGCTCCTGCTCGACCGCGACTCCATGATCTGGTTCTGGGGCCACTACGCGCCCGACCACGTGCGCCGCGGCGCGCCCTGTGACGAGCGGTCAGCCGGAGAAGAGCTGGGTGAGCTTCAGGAGCAGCTCGTACACCCCGTACGCGAAGGGCACGCCCACCCACACCCAGGCCAGCGCCATCAGCCAGGTACGCCGCTCGCTCATACGGTCTGCCCCTTCTGCACCGGCTGCGCGGGTCGTTCGTGGAACCTCTCGTGGACCGGCCTGATCAGCTCGTTGGCGAGGAAACCGATCGCGAGCAGGCCGATCATGATGAACAGCGAGGTCGTGTAGAGATCGGAGCCGGAGCGCCCGGCGTTCTCCTGGGCGTCGGCGATGGCGTTGACGATGAGCGGGCCGAGCACGCCCGCGGTGGACCAGGCGGTGAGCAGCCGGCCGTGGATGGCGCCGACCTCGTACGTGCCGAACAGGTCCTTCAGGTACGCGGGCACGGTGGCGAAGCCGCCGCCGTAGAAGGACAGGATGCCGAGCGCGCAGAGGATGAACAGCGGCTTGGACGCGTCGCCCGCCAGGGCGATGGCGAGGTAGAGCAGCGCGCCGACGCCCAGGTAGACGCGGTACATGTTCTTTCGCCCGATGAGGTCGGAGGTGGAGGACCAGACGAAGCGGCCGGCCATGTTCGCCAGCGACAGCAGCGCGACGAACCCGGCGGCGGCGCCCGCCGCGACGGCGGCCGTGGTGCCGGCGAAGAAGTCCGTGATCATCGGGGCGGCCTTCTCCAGGATGCCGATGCCGGCCGTGACGTTGCAGCACAGCACGACCCACAGGAAGTAGAACTGCGGGGTGCGGATGGCGTTGCGGGCGGAGACGTCGGCGGTGGTGATGAGCGGCCTGAGCCGGGTGGTGGGCGGTTTCCAGCCCTTGGGGGTCCAGCCGTCCGGCGGGACGCGGACGAGCAGCACGCCCATCGACATGAACACGGCGTAGACGACGCCGTGCACGAGGAACGTCGTGGCGATGCCGGTCGTGCCGGTGCCGAAGGAGGAGAGCATCTGCGCCGACCAGGGCGAGGCGATGAGCGCGCCGCCGCCGAAACCCATGATCGCGATGCCGGTCGCCATGCCGGGCCGGTCGGGAAACCACTTGATGAGGGTGGAGACCGGGGAGATGTAGCCGATGCCGAGCCCGACGCCGCCGACGAAGCCGTAGCCGAGCACGACCAGCCAGTACTGCCGGGTGATCACGCCCAGTGCCGACAGCAGGAACCCGGAGGAGAAGCAGGTCATCGAGACGAACATGGCCCAGCGGGGGCCGTTGCGCTCGACGAGCGTGCCGCCGAAGGCGGCCGACAGGCCGAGCATGACGATGCCGAGCTGGAAGGGCAGCGCGCTCTGGGTGCCCGACAGGCCGAGCGCGGACTCCAGCGGGGGTTTGAAGACGCTCCACGCGTACGCCTGGCCGATGGCGAGGTGCACGGAGAGCGCAGCGGGCGGCACGAGCCAACGGCTCCAGGTGGGCGCCGCCACAATACGGGAACGACTGAGGAAGGCCGGGGGACGCGCGGACCTCGTACTGTCTGCCACGCACCACGGCTACCACATACGGTATGCAGTATTTAAAAATTGTACGACCTTTACGGCGAGCGGTCAGATCCTGTCGGCGAACGGCGGGGAATCTTGGAGGCGACATTGACGGAGCCGAAGGCCACGATCACGACCGGCCGCGTGCGGGGCCGCCGCGAGAACGGGATGGCCGTCTTCCGTGGCATCCCTTACGCCCGGCCGCCCCTCGGAGACCTGCGCTTCACCGCCCCCGTGCGCCCCGATCCGTGGGACGGCGTCCGCGACTGCGCGGCGTTCGGCCCGCCACCGCCGCAGCACGGCGCGACGGAGCCGCTGACCGGGAGCTGCCTGACGGTGAACGTGTGGTCCCCCGACCTCGGGGGACGGCTGCCGGTGATGGTGTACGTCTACGGGGGCGCGTACCGGAGCGGCGACGCGGCCGAGTCCGTCTATGACGGCGCGACGCTGGCCGGCGAGGGCGTCGTCGTGGTGACCTTCAACTACCGGGTGGGCGCCGAGGGGTTCGCCCAGCTGGTGGGCGCGCCGGCCGACCGGGGGCTGCTCGACCAGGTGGCCGCCCTGGAGTGGGTGCGTGACGACGTGGCCCGCTTCGGTGGCGACCCGGCCCGGGTGACGGTGTTCGGCGAGTCGGCGGGCGCGGGGTCGATCGCCGCGCTCATGGCCATGCCGCGGGCGGCCGGGCTGTTCGGGCGGGCGATCGCGCAGAGCGTGCCGGGCACGTACTTCTCGGCGCCGCTGGCCGCCGACGTCGCCGCCGCGCTCGCCGGCGAGCTGGGCCTGCCGCCCCATGCCGAAGCCCTCGCGCCCGTCACCCCCGAGCGGCTCGTGGGCGCCGCGGACGCGCTGGCGGCCAAGATGCTCGCGTACGAGGACCGCTGGGGCGTCGTCGCCCACACCCCCACCCCGTTCTCCCCCGTCGTGGACGGCGACGTGCTGCCCCGCGACCCCTGGTCCGCGCTGTCCGACGGGGCCGCCCGCGACGTCGAGCTGATCGTGGGCCACAACCGCGACGAATACCGGCTGTTCACGTACGACACTCCCGCCGAGCCGGCGGACGCGGTGCTGGCGGCGTTCGCGCCGGGGCTGCCGTACCGGGACGCCTTCCCCGATGCGGACCTGGCGGAGCTGGTGCGGTCCGACTGGTTGTTCCGGATGCCGAGCCTGCGGCTGGCCGACGCGCACGCGGCAGGGGGCGGGCGGGCGTACACGTACGAGCTGACCTGGGGCGTCCCCGGGCTGGGCGCCTGTCACGCGCTCGACGTGCCGCTGGTGTTCGGGAACCTGGACGGCGGCATGGCCCGCTTCCTCCTCGGCGATGCCCCGCCTGACGAGGCCGTGGCCGTCTCGCGGGACTTCCGGCGGGCGTGGACGGCGTTCGCGCGCGGCGAGGGGCCTGGCTGGGCCCCGTACGAGCCGGGGAACCGCCTGACGCGGCTCTTCGACGCCGAGCCCGCGGTCGTGCCCTACCCGGAGGAGACCTCGCGCCGCCTGTGGGCCGCGCACACCTTCGCCGCGCTCCCCCTCCTCGGGGCCCACTAGGGACATCCCTGGGCCGGTCCCCGTGGCGGGCCCCGGGGCGCCGGTGGCACCGTGCCCGTATCCGGCGACGACCAGGGGCGGGTGTGACGATGAGCGAGCCATCGGGCGGAGTGGGCAAGCAGCAGTTGCAGGACTTCCTGCGGGCGGCGGACCGGGGCGGGCTGACCCTCGACGACCGCAGGCTCCTGGTCCAGCAGGCGCTGCTGCTCATCGAGCAGAACTACGTGCACCTGCCGCTCAAGGCCGCGATGCACGCCGTGAACCCGGTGCAGCGGCTGCGCCTGCTCGCCCTGCGGCTGAGCCGGCAGACGCCCGCGACCATGGGGCCGGAGTGGCGCTTCCACGCGGAGCTGTCGGAGATCTTCCACTCGGTACGCGACCTGCACACCAACTACGTGCTCCCCCAGCCGTACGCGGGCAAGATCGCGTACCTGCCGTACCTGATCGAGGAGTACCACGAGGGCGGCGAGCGGCACTACGTCGTCACCAAAACCGTCGAGGGCTACTCCGCGCCCGCCTTCGGCCCCGGCGTGGAGGTGACCCACTGGAACGGCGTCCCCTTCGACCGGGCCGTGGACGTCAACGCGGCCAGGTTCGCCGGCGGCAACCCGGCGGCCAGGCACGCGCGCGGCCTGCAGTCCATGACGATCAGGCCGCTGCGCCTGCACGTCCCGCCGGACGAGGCGTGGGTGGTGCTGACGTACGTCGGGGACGACGGGATCAGCAGGGAACTGCGGGAGAGCTGGCGGGTCACCGACAACCAGCCGTCGTTCGTGGACGCCGACCGGCTCAGCGTGGCCGCCGTCGCGCAGGGCCTCGACCTCGGCGCCGACGAGATCGGCCGGGCGCTCAAGACGCTGTACGTCCCCGAGGCCGTCACCTTGCACGAGACGCTCGGCGGGGCCGAACTCGCCGATCTGCCGGCGGAGCAGGACGGCGTGGTCCCGACGTCGATGCCCGGCTTCTTCAAGGCCAGGAGCGTCACCACGCGGTCGGGCACGTTCGGCCACATCAGGGTCTTCAGCTTCAACGTCAACGACCCCGACGCGTTCGTACGGGAGTTCGTCCGCCTCATCGGCCTGCTGCCGCAGAGCGGGCTGATCGTGGACGTGCGCGGCAACGGCGGCGGCCACATCCACGCCTCGGAGTTCCTGCTGCAGACGCTCACGCCGCGCCCGATCGTGCCCGAGCCCACGCAGTTCGTCACGACGGCGCTCAACATGCGCATCTGCGCCCAGCACCGCGAGGACCCGACCGGCCAGATCGACCTCGGCCCCTGGTTCCCGTCGATGGAGCAGGCGCTGGAGACGGGCGCGGTCTACTCGGGCAGCTTCCCCATCACGCCTCCTGGCGGCGCGAACGCGCTCGGCCAGCAGTACCACGGCCCGATCGTGCTCGTCACGAACGCCCTGTGCTACTCGGCGACCGACATCTTCGCCGGCGGCTTCCAGGACCACCGGATCGGCGAGATCCTCGGCACCGACGACAACACGGGCGCGGGCGGCGCCAACGTCTGGACGCACAGCCTGCTCAAGCTGCTGCTCGAACTGCCGTCGCCGGTGCGGGACAGCCCGTACAGGACGCTGCCGGGGGAGGCGGGCATGCGGGTGGCGATCCGGCGCAGCCTGCGCACCCACGACCTGGCCGGGACGCCGGTCGAGGACCTCGGCGTGGTGCCCGACCACCGGCACATGATGACCCGCAGGGACGTCATGGAGGACAACCCCGACCTGCTCGCCCGGGCCGGCGAGCTGCTGGCCGCACGCCCGGTACGCCGCCTCGACGTCCAGCGGACGGCGGACGGCCTGGCCCTGCGCACCCGCCTGGTGGACCGCGCCGACGTCTACCTCGACGGCCGGCCGAGCGTGTCGGCGGACCTGACAGGGGAGACGACGACGCTGCAGGTCCCGGGCGCCGCCTCCGCGCACGTCATCAGGGTCGAGGGCTTCGAGGGCGGGGCGCTCGTCGCGGCTCGTACGATCTTGCCCTAATATGGACGCACTTCGAGCCAGCGCTTCCCAGAAGTACGCCGCAGAGCGGAAGCGCGCCACCCCCTGAGGGTGAGAAGGGGCGGCACGGTCCTTTGCCGTCTCTTCCTTCGGAGGCTCTCCATGCACGTCGGTCTCGGCCTGCCCGTCACCGATCCCGTCACCCTCCCCGAGTGGGCCGAGCGCGCCGAAGCGGGCCCGTTCACCACGCTGGGCCTGCTCGACCGCCTCGTCTACGACAACCCCGAGCCGCTGGTCACCCTCGCCGTGCTCGCCGGCGCCACCCGCAGGATCCGCCTGCAGACCGAGGTGCTGCTGCCGCCGCTGCGCGAGACGGCGCTGCTGGCCAAGCAGGCCGCGACGCTCGACCTGCTCAGCGGCGGCCGCTTCGTGCTCGGCGCCGGCGTCGGCGGCCGCGCGGACGACCACGCCGCCGCGGGCACCGACCTGCGCACCCGCGGCCGCCGCATGGACGAGCAGCTCGCCGTCCTGCGGCGGTTGTGGTCCGGCGAGCCGTACGGCGAAGGGGCCGGGCCCATCGGACCGGCTCCCGCCCGCGCCGGCGGCCCCGAGCTGCTGATCGGCGGGTTCCAGCCGCGGGCGCTCGCGCGGGTCGCCCGCTGGGGCGACGGCTTCATCAACGCCGCGCCGCCCTCATGGGCCGGTCGGCTGTTCGACCTGGTCCGCACCTCATGGAAGGAGCACGGGCGCGAGGGCGCGCCCCGGCTCGTCGCGCAGGTCAGCGTGGCCGTGGGCGACGACTCCGTGATCGAGGACGCCCGGTCGGCGATGGGCGCCTACTACGCGAGCACGGGGCGGGCCGCGTACATGGTAGAAGGCATGCGCACCACGCCCGCCGGCATCCGCGAGGCGATCGCGCAGTTCGCGGACCTGGGAGCCGACGAGGTCATGCTCTACTGCTGGGGCCGTGACCCCGGCCAGGCCGGCCGCCTCGCCGACCTGCTCTGAGCGGTGGCTGCGGGGCCGGCGCGAGCACCGCGTCGGCCTCGGCGACCAGCGGGCTGGAGCGGTGGCGCTGCCAGCCGGCTCGCAGGCGGCGGAGCTCGTCGCCCACGCGGGCCGAGGAGATCAGCGGGACGTCGTCGCGCAGGAGGAGCGCGGTCACGGCGGCCTGCTCAGGGTCGCCGGCGCGCAGGTAGGCGTGGGCGGTGCGCAGGCCGATGAGGACGCGGGTGCGGGTCTCGACCGGGCGGCGGGCGCGCATGGAGGCGGCGAAGTGGCGGGCGGCGGTGGCGTGGTCGCCGAGCCTGGTGAGGGTCAGCCCGATCTGGTGCTCCAGCGACTCGCGCCGGTAGTTGCCCGTCCACTCCGACTCAGGCGCCGAGTCGGCGCGTTCGAGCTGCGTCTCGGTGCTGCGCAGCAGGTTGAGCGCGTCCCAGCGGGTGCCGGCCGCCGCGTGCGTCTCGGCGCGCATGCCGGTGATCCAGGCGAGGGTCCTGTCGGGTCCGCGCCCGCCGAGCACGGACGCGGCGGCGTCGGCCAGCGCCAGCGCCTCGCCGTCGTGGCCGAGCTCGGCGGCCTGCACCGCCATGCTGCGCAGCGCCGTCGCGCGCAACACCAGGTCGCCCGCCTCGTCGGCGAGCCGCACGGTGCTGATGTAGTAGCGCTGGGCCAGGGCGTTAGCGCCGGCGTCCATCGCCATGTACGCCGCCAGGTAGCTCAGCTCGGCCGCCGCCGTGAACAGGTCGGGCCTGCCGCGCCCGGTCGCGTTCGCGAGCAGCGGTGTGACCTCGCGCGACAGGTACGCCGCCACCGCCTGCCTGGCGTGGCCGCCGCCGTACCGGTCGTCGAGGTCGGCGAAGCTCGCGGTGACGGCGCGGATGCGGACCACGTCGCCCGCGCCAGGACGGCCCACGGGGCGCCGGGCCGGTCCCCGGGTCCCCCCGTCGGCCAGGCCCGACAGCGCGGCCAGCGTGAACGTGCCGGCCGTCAGCACCGTACGGCGGTTGAGCAGGTCGTCCTCCCCCAACCCCGCCAGCCGGGCGACCGGGTCGCCGCGCCACGGGTCGTCGGGCGGCGGCGGCACCCCGGGGTCCGGCCAGCCGAGGTGCGCGGGGCGCAGGTGGGGCCGGTTGAGGCGGCGCCGGAACGCCTCGACCGCCGCGTGCACGGCCTCGGGCCGCGGCACCGTACCGGTCAGCCAGTGCCCCACCGCGGAGCGGTCGTAGTGGATCCGCTCCCCGCTCTCCGCGGCGACCGCGTTGACCTGCCGCGCGGTGGCGGCGTGCGTCCAGCCGGCCTGCTCGATGAGCGCGGCGAGCGCCCGGTTCGCGACGGGGCGGGTGCGTCGTGGCGGCATCGCATCTTCACATCGCTTCACATCGCCGTGCCCTCGACTCTCCGCTCCCCGCAAAGCACCGTCAATAGTGCGGACGGTGACGTTCTGCCACGGCCGGTCGGCGAGCGGGAGGAGGCGGCACATGGAGGGGACGGCATACGAGGGCACGACGAACGAGGGCGCGGCATACGAGGGCGCGACGTCCAAGGATGCGGCGTTCGAGGTGGCGCATGCCGAACTGCTGGCGGCGCTCGACGGCCGGCCGCTGGTCGCGATCGACCGGTACGGCACCGTGCTCCGCACCGGCTACACCGGCCCCGCGCCCGTGGAGGCGTTGCGGCCGGCGCTGGCCGTCGGCTGCTACGCGGCGTGGGACCCGGCGCTGCCCGGCGTGACGGTGTCGGCCGAGGAGCGTACCGGGGTGCGGTCGG
The DNA here is from genome assembly GCF_040677005.1 of Nonomuraea sp. NPDC049421. NCBI lineage: Bacteria > Bacillati > Actinomycetota > Actinomycetes > Streptosporangiales > Streptosporangiaceae > Nonomuraea > Nonomuraea sp. NPDC049421. The sequence continues at coordinate 112,713 of NZ_JBFAQA010000001.1, read as the reverse complement.
TGGCCGAGCGGCACGGCTGGCTGCGCCGGGTCCGCCACGACGCGGCCAGGCAGCTCGTCAAGCTGGACCGGCCGCCGGTCGTCGCCACCTGCATCGCCGGCGCCCAGCTGCAGGAGCTGGCGCACGGCGGCACGATCGCGGCCGTCGACCCGGGCGTCAGGGCCACCATCGAGGCCAGGCACCTCTTCGACGACCTGCTGCGCGCGGCCGGGGTGCCGCCGGCGGCGCGGATCAGGAGCGTGCCGGTCGAGCGGCTGCCCGGCCTGGCCGAGCTGCGGCGAGCGGTCGGCACCGAGCGGGTCGTGGTGCAGGCGGGCGGCGCGGGCGGCGGGCGCGGCACGGTCGTGGTGTCGGGCGAGGACGACATGGGGCGCGCGGCGCGGCTGCTGGGGCCGTACCGGGTGGCGGCGTACGTGGACGGCCTGCCCTGCGCGGTCACGGCGCTCAGCGTGCCGGACGGCGCGGGCGGCGTCTCCGTGTACGTGGACCGCCCCGCGCACGCCGCCACCGGCGTCCCCGAGTCGGGCGCGGGCCCGCTGGACGGCGCCGGCCACGACTGGTCGCGCCCCTGGCCGCTGCCGGCGGCGGCGCTGCTCATCGAGTGCGCGGAACGCCTCGCGGTGTGGGGCTGGCGCCGCTATGGCGTGGCCGGCCTGTTCACCGTGCGCGCGCTGCTGACCCCGGCCGAGCGGGTCCGCCTGTCGGCGATCAGGTGGCGGTACGACGCGGCCACCGAGGTGTCAGCGGCGAACCAGCAGGCGATGGGCGTGCCCCCGTTCACCGCCGCGCACCTGACCGTGCTGCTCGGCGGGCGGGTCACCTGGCTGCCCGATCCGCAGGAGTTCAACCAGCTCAGCCTGCTGCGCGCGACCCGGCAGGGCGGGCCGTTCACGATCCGGCTGCGGGTGTCCGGCGAGACCCCGGTACGGGTGACGGCGGGCCGCGGTCCCGGCGTCTACCGGCTGGACGAGGCCGACCGGCCCCGCTTCGTCCGCCGCGCCGCCCACCCGGCCGAGGCGCCGGCCGACCAGGGCGAGTTCCTGCTCGCGGGCCTCCCAGGCCCGGACGTGCTCTGCCATCCCGGCGCCGACCTGGCGACGATCGAGGCGGTCACGGAGGGCGCGACGGAGCCCTTCCACGGCCCGGCGAGCGCCTCTCCCTTCACCCGCCGCGTCACCGCCGCCGTGCACCGGCTCCTCACCCCCGACGCTCCGTGAGGACCTCGGCGAGAGCCTCCAGGGTCTCCAGCGAGGTGCCCGGCGGCGGGGAGACGCGGAGGAGCGGCTCCTGGAGGTCCAGCGGGGCGCGGGCGACGGGGACCGTGCCGACCAGGAGGGACGCGGCGGCGGCGCGGGCGGCGGCCCCTTCCACCGTGTCGTGGGGTGGCGGGCGGAGGGTGATCAGGGCGGACGGCTCGTCCAGGGGTTCTGCGACGCGCCAGCCGCCGGCGCCGTCCAGGAGCTCGCGGGCCGTGCGGCCCAGTCCCGCCAGGTGCTCGTGGACGGCGGCGGGGCCGAGCTCGTGGTGTTCGATGACGGCGGCGCCGAGCCCGGCGCGGGCCGCGATGACGCCCTCCGAGCTCTCGTAGCGGGCCGCGCCCGGCACGGGCTCCGGGCCCTCGGCGGGGTCGTCCCAGGTGTGGCCGCTGAGGGTGGGGGCCGGGGCGTCCATGGCGGGGGTCAGGCCGGGGGCGATGAGGAAGCCGACGCCGCGCGGGCCCGCCAGCCACTTCCTGGACGTCCCCACGTACGCGGCGGCCCCGGCGCCCAGGACGTCCACGTGGCCGAGCGACTGGCAGACGTCCAGCACCAGCGGCACCCCGAAGGCCCGGCACAGCGCGCCCAGCTCGGCCACCGGCTGCACGACGCCCCGGTGGGAGGCGATGTGGGAGACGACGACCAGGTCGAGCCCGGCCGCCAGCGCCGCCCTGAGCCCGCCGGGGTCGATCCTGGTGTCGCCGCCGACCGGCAGGTCGACCAGCCGCCAGCCGTTCCGCTCCGCGAGGCGGTGCAGGAGCATGAGCGTGCTCCCGTACTCGGTGCGGGCCCGCCCCACCCGGGCGCCCGGGCCGAGCCGCCAGCCGCCGAGCAGGGCCGCCATCGCCGCCGTGCCGCTCTCCATGAACGCCACGTCCCGCGGCCCCGCCCCCACCAGCGCGGCCAGCGCCCGCCGCGGCTCGGTGAGGTCGGGGACGGCGCCGTACCCGCCGCGCTCGCGCTCCAGCGCCAGGTGGGCGGCCATCGCGTCGAGCACCCGATCGCCGGGCACGTTGCACCCCGCCGCGTCAAGATGCCCGCCCGGCATCACGGACCGCCCCGCCCGCCAGACCTCCCCGACGGACGACCGGCGCTCCCCGACCGGCCCGGCCCGCGCCTCCCCTGCCTGGCCTGTCGTCATGCCCCTGCCAGGAGCAGGGCGAAGTCGCCGGCCGGGTCGGTGTGGTCGCGGAGCGGGGTGAAGCCGGCCGTCTCCAGTTCGGCGCGCAGCCCTTCGAGGCGGAACTTGGCGCTGATCTCCGTGCGCATCTCCTCCCCTTCGGCGAAGTCCACGCTCAGGCCGAGCCCGCCGACCCGCACCCGCATGGCGCGCGTGGCCCGCAGCCGCATCTCGATCCAGTCGTGCTCCTCGTCGTAGCGGGCGACGTGCGCGAACGACCCGGGCTCGAAGTCGGCGTCCAGCTCCCTGTTGATGACCCGCAGCACGTTCCTGTTGAACTCCGCCGTCACCCCGGCCGCGTCGTCGTACGCCGCCACCAGCCGCCCGGTGTCCTTGACCAGGTCGGCCCCGAGCAGGAACGTCTCCCCCGGCCGCAGCGTCTCGCGCAGCCCGGCGAGGAACGCGGCCCGCGCCCCCGGTTCGAGGTTGCCGATGGTGCCGCCGAGGAAGGCGACCATCCGCCGCCCGTCGCGGGGCAGCAGCGCCAGGTGCCGCTCGAAGTCGGCGCACACCGCCTGCACGGCCAGCCCGGGATAGCGCGCGGCCAGCCGCCTGGCGGCGCTCTCCAGGGTGACGGCGTCCACGTCCACCGGCGTGTAGCCGCGCAGCGTGCCGGCCGCGGCGAGCGCGTCGAGCAGCAGCACGGTCTTCTCGCTGGTGCCGGAGCCCAGCTCGACCAGCGTGTCGGCGCGGCCGGCGGCGGCGAGGTCCTTGGCCCGCGCCCGCAGGATCGTCAGCTCGCGGCGGGTCGGGTAGTACTCGGGCAACCGGGTGATCTCCGAGAACAGCTCGCTGCCCCTGGCGTCGTAGAACCACTTGGGCGGCAGTTGCTTCGGCGTGGCCGTCAGGCCGTTCCTGACGTCAGTCTCGAGCGCCTGGCGCAGATAGTCGCGGTCGAGGTGGTTGATCAGGCGGACGGTTGACTGGGTGGCGGGCACGAGGCCTCCTGAGGTGGGTTCACAACGGCTGGACCTGGACGTCGTCGCCTGACACGGTCAGCAGGACGCGGTCGGGCAGGGCCTGCCAGCCGGGCGAGTCGTCGAGCGGCTCGCTGGCGACCAGCACGCCGTCGTGGAGTCGGTGATGGAACAGGGTGTCGCCCCAGACGGTCGCGGCGATGGACGCGCCGTCGCAGGCGAGCAGGTTGAGCCGGGCGGCGGGGTCCTTCTCCCCCGCCCGTACGACGACGTCGGCCAGCGCCTCGCCCAGCCCGGCCCCCGCCCTGCCGCACTGGAACACGGCGGCGGCGAGCCAGGCGGCGTCGCAGGTGGACTCGGCGCCGTCGGCGAGGTCCTTGACCGCGTCGCGGCCGACCCGGCCGTTGTGGCTGAGCAGCCACCTGCGGTCGGCGAACGGCGCGGTGGCGCTCTCCTCGATCGGCATGCCCACGGTGGCCGAGCGGACGGCCGCGAGCAGGCAGGTCGAGCGGGCGATCTCGGCGAGCGCGGTCAGGTTGGCGTCGGTCCACATGGGGACGGACCGCCGGTAGCGGACGGGTTCGGCGCGGGCGGGGTCGTACCAGCCCATGCCGTAGCCGTCCGCGTTGATGGTGCCGTGCCGCTGCCGGCGCGGCGCGTACGACTGGGTGAGCAGCCCGTGCGGCGGCTGGTGGATGAGCGAGGTGAGCGGCCGTGCGGCGCCCAGCCAGGCGGCGTGCCTGCACACCTCAGGTCTCCGGCCTGGCGCAGCGGAAGCCGGTGAAGATCTGCCGGCGGATCGGGTAGTCCCAGTTCCTGAACGTGGTCCGCACCGCCGCCGGGTCGGCCGCCCACGAGCCGCCGCGCAGCACCCGGTACTCCTCGCCGAAGAACACCTCGCTGTACTCCTTGTACGGAAAACTGCGGAACCCCGGGTAGCCGTTGAACCAGGACCCGGTCCACTCCCACACATCGCCCACCATCTGCTCCACCCCGTACGCCGAGGCCCCGCCCGGGTAGGCGCCGAGCGGCGCGGGGTGGGAGGCGCGGTGGCCGAGGTTCGCGAGGGCGGGCGTGGGCTCGGTCTCGCCCCACGGGTAGCGGCGTGAGCGCCGCCGCTCCGGGTCCCACCCGCACGCCTTCTCCCACTCCGCCTCGGTGGGCAGCCGCTTGCCCGCCCAGCGGGCGTAGGCGTCGGCCTCGTACCAGCAGACGTGCTGGACGGGCTCGTCCATGGGGAGCGGCTCGGTGCGGCCGAAGCGGTTGCGGTACCAGGTGCCGCCGTCCCTGGTCCAGAAGAGCGGCCCGGTGGCGCCGCTGGTCTGCCGCCAGTGCCAGCCCTCCGGGGTCCACCAGCGGGGGTCGTCGTAGCCGCCGTCCTCGATGAAGTCGGCGTACGCGCGGTTTCCGACGGGCAGCCGGTCGATCCAGTAGCCGGGCAGGTCCACCCAGGTGGCGGGGCGCTCGTTGTCGTAGGCCCAGGGGAGCGTGTCGGTGCCCATGAGGAACGGCCCGGCCGGGACGTGCACCTCGTCGGGCCCGCCCGCGCGTCCCTTGGGCAGCTCGCCGTCCTGGACGAGGCCGGGCTGCCCGGACAGCTGCAGGGTGGCCAGCATGGTCTCGTCGTGCTGGTGCTCGTGCTGGATGACCAGGCCGAAGACGAAGCCGTCGCGGTTGAGCGGGCTGGGGTCGTCCAGGTCGATGGCGTCCAGCACGTCGAGCACGCGCCCGCGCACGCCCTCGATGTAGCGGCGGGCCTCGGCGGGGCCCAGGAAGGGCAGGCTCGGGCGGTCCTTGCGCGGGGTCTTGAACGCGTCGTAGATGTCGTCGATCTCGGGGCGCAGCGGCGTGATGCCGCCGGCGGCCCGCAGCACCCACAGCTCCTCGTAGTTGCCCACGTGCGCGAGGTCCCAGACGAGCGGCGACATCAGCGGGGAGTGCTGGCGGACGAGCAGGTCGTCGTCGGCCTCGGTGTAGGCGAGCGAGCGGTCGCGGACCGCGAGGAGTTGCGCGGCGATGCGTTCCTTGGCGTCGGTCATAGCAGTCCTTCGAGGGTCAGGTCGGCCGCCGGCGAGCGGCCGGTCGTCACGTGCCGGTCGGCGAACGCGGCCACGGCGCCGGCCAGGGCGGCGTCCGCGCCGAGCCGGGGCAGGGCCTCCAGCGCGGCCCTGAAGCAGGTCTCGGCGGCCCGGCCGATGCGCGGGTCCGCCAGCCCGCACCGCGCCGCCGCCTGCCACGCCTGCCGGTGCGGCTCCACGGCGGCCATCGCGGTGTCGGCCGCCCTGTCGTCGGTGACGAGCGCGTACGTCACCGACGCGCACACCGGCCAGGCCGACGGGTGCTGCGCGTCGAGGTAGCGGATCTCCAGCCAGCCCCGGGGGCGTACCGGGGGGAAGACGGTGGTGGCGTGGTAGGCGAGGTCCTCGGCCGTGGGGCGGCGGGGGCCGGCGCCGGCCAGCCAGTCGCGGAACGTGGAGCCGTCGCGGATCGTGCGGTAGTGGTCGTCGTCCTCGCGTACCAGCATGAGTCGGGCGTCGAGCAGGTATTCCGCCCAGTCGGCCGCGGGGTCGCCGGTCCTGGGGACGGGTGCGGTCCTGGTGGGGTCGAGGTTGTCCCAGACCGCCTGGCGGCCGGACATCCAGCCGCTGGGCCGTCCGTCGCTCAGCGGCGAGTTGGCGAAGGCGGCGAGCAGCATCGGGCCGAGCGCGTGGGCACGCTCCCAGCGAGCGGCGGGGCGGTCCCCCAGGTCCAGGTTGACCTGGATGGAGGCAGTCGAGCACATCATCAGCGCCCCGTACGGGCGGCCGAGGAACTCCGCCATGGCGTCGTACCTGGGGAGCGTGAGCTGGCGGCGAGCGGGGCGCACCGGGTCGAGCCCGACCCCGGCCAGCGCCAGCCCTTCGGCGTCGAGGGCGTCGCGGACCGCCGCCACGTCGGCGGCCAGCGCGGTCAGCATCAGCGGGAGCGACCCCGCGGGCCCGGACAGCTCGAGCTGGCCGCCGGGTTCGAACGTCACCTTGCTCCCGCCCGGCAGCCGCGCCGGCAGGGCCCGCTCGACCCTGGACACCGGCACCTGCCCCGTGACGTCCGTACGGTCGAAGACCAGGAACTCGAGCTCCACGCCCACGCGGTCACCCGCCGATGGACGGAAGCTGTTGCGCGCGAAGTCGGCCACCTCTGAGGCGTCCCGCAACGGTGCGCTCTCGGCCGTGACACCGATCATCGTCCTCCCCTCGCCGGTCAGTACGGAGCTACAGATCCGCGAGGCGCGAGAACGTTACGCACAAATCGGGGTGTAACGGATAAAGCGGGCCGAGAACTAGGTCACATGGGCATGAAGCGACGGCGAGGAGGAGGAACGCGGACGTGCGAGCACGTGCTCGCCTCGCTGACCGACTACTTGGAAGGGGCGCTCCCACCGGCCCGGCACCGCGCCGTGATGCGGCACCTGAACGCCTGCCCCGGCTGCGCGCGCCGGCTCGACCAGCTGCGCGCCACGATCGCCGCGCTCGGCTGCCTGCGCGCCGGCGCGCTCACCCCGGCCGTGCTCGCCGCCCTGCACGCCGGATTCGCTCCGCGAGCGCGAACGAACCCCCGCTAGACGCCGCGGCGCTCGCGGAAGGCGACCATGAGGCGGTCGCGGACCCCGGCCGACAGCTTCTCCGGCGGCTGGTCGCCGAGCGCTCTGATGGTGGCGCGGAACTGCTCGAAGTAGCGCTCGCACCACTCGCACCCGGCCAGATGGGCCTTGATGCCGTCACGGGCGAGCCGATCGAGGGCCCCGTCAAGGTAGGCGGTGAGGAGTTCCGCCAGCTCGTCGCAGGTGAACCGCTTCACGACGTGGACCGCCCTTGTCATTGAGATGAACCGCTTCACTTCATTGTCGCCGCTCTTCGCGCCAGATGGGACAGGCGACGTCATTCCGGTTGCTTGACCGAGTCGTAGTAGTCGGCCAGCCAGCCGCGTACGGCCGTGCGGGCGCGATGCAGCAGCACCCGCTGGTTGGCCGCGGAGATCTCCAGAATCTCGCAGACCTCGTCGGAGGTGCACCCCTCGACGTCGCGCAACGTGATGACCACCCGCTGCCGCGGCGGCAGCCGCGCCAGGGCCTCCGCGATCAGCGTGCGCACCTCGGCGGCCAGCGCCTCGCCCTCGGGCGTCGGCCACCAGCCCGGCTCGCCCCAGCCGCCGGGCAGCGGCCCGGGCCCGAACGCCCCAGGCTCGTAGGGCTCGCCGTCGGCCCCGAACGTGCTCCACGGCAGCGTGCGGCTCTCCCGCACCCCGCGCTTCTTCGCGGTGTTGACGAGGATGCGGTAGACCCACGTCTTGATCGACGACCGCTGCTCGAACTTGTCGATGCCGTCGATGACGGCCAGCCACGTGTCCTGGACGACCTCCTCCGCCGAGTGGTCGGTGGACACATAGGACCTGGCGACCCGGAGCATGCCCCGTGACCAGGTGTCGAGCAGCACCGCGAACATCGCCTCGTCGCCGGCGCGCAGGGCCGTGACGACGACCTCGTCAGGTGGCAGCCCTCCGCCTGCGCATGACCCCACGATCGCTTCCCCTCCGGTCGGACGCCGGGACGCCCCGGACCCCCGTGCCGCCCCTCCGCGAAACGGCGCAGCCCAGGGTAGCCTCCCCCACTGACGTTTCCCCCGAGCGCCCGGCTCTAGCCCTGCCGGTGCGTATCGTCGAGGAGAGTGGGGACAGGAGCGGTGAGCGGTGAGGAGAATCCCATGCGACGGCGGTCGGAGCGATTGCTCTACGCGGCGAACGGGGTCGGCCTCGGGGTCGCCGACGTCGAGCTGAGCGGTGGTGAGCGCGTCGAGCGGCCCTTCATCAGGACGCCGCAGGCGGCCGGCGCGGTCGTCTTCCACGACGGGCGGGTGCTGCTGCTGTGGCGGCGCAGCCCCATCACCGACACCCGCGGCTGGGAGATCCCGCTCGGCGACGTCGGCCCGGGCGAGGAGCCGGAGGAGGCGGCGGCCCGCCACGTCGAGGAGCAGACGGGCTGGCGGCCCGGCCCCCTGGTGCCGCTGATCCGCACCAGGCCGGCCGGCGACGTCGCCGACTGTGAGCACGTCGTATTCGCCGCCCACCAGGCCACCGAGCTGCCCGGCGGCCCGGAGAAGGGCGACGACGAGGAGCGCGAGCGGGCCGAGTGGGTGCCGATGCTGCGCGTGCAGGGGCTCATCGAGGAGCAGGCCATCACCTCCGCCACCACCTCGGCGGCCCTGCTGCACTTCCTCGCCGGCCTCCTCCAGGCCCGCGCCGCCCACTGAGCGGCGATCAACCGCCCACTATGCGTGCCGCTCGGCCTCTTCGAGCGGTTCCGGCGCGCGCCGCCGTTCTCGGCGGTTGGCGAGCAGGCTGGTCGCGGTGACCGTGGCCAGGACGCAGACGATGACGCCGAGCGAGAGCGGCGTCGGGATGTCCGGCACGCCGGGCCAGACGCCGTGCGCCCAGTGCAGGATCAGCTTGACCCCGATGAAGGCCAGGATGACGGCCAGCCCGTGGTTGAGGTGGCGCAGCTTGGCCAGCACGCCCTGCAGCACGAAGTACAGCGCGCGCAGGCCGAGCAGGGCGAACGCGTTGGTGGCGAACACCAGGAAAGGGTCCTCGGTGACGCCGTACACCGCGGGCACCGAGTCCACGGCGAAGACGATGTCGGTGGCCAGGATGGCGACCGCGGCCAGCGCGAGCGGGGTCAGCGCCATGCGCCCCTTCTCCCGGACGACCAGGCGCGAGCCCCGGTAGTCGGCGGTGACGGGGACGAACCGGCGTACCAGCCGGACCGTGCGCATGGAGGAGATGTCCACCTCCTGCTGCTCCCCCGCCATCACGTCCTTGACGATCTTGCCGGCGGTCAGGATGAGGATCCCGCCGAACAGCAGGAACGCCCACGTGCCGCTCTGCAGCGCGGCGGCGCCGAGCCCGATGAAGATCGCGCGCAGGACGAGGGCGCCGACGATGCCGTACAGCAGCACCTGCCTGGCCAGCCCGGACGGCACCGCGAAGGCGGCCAGCAGCAGCATGAACACGAACAGGTTGTCGACCGACAGCGACTTCTCCACCACGAACCCGGTGAAGAACTCCACCGCCACGCCGCCCCCGTGATCGGCCCACAGGTAGAAGCCGAAGAGCACGGGCAGCAGCAGGTAGAACACCGACCAGCCGGCCGCCGCGCGCACGCTCTCCTCGCGCGGCCTTCGGGTCAGCAGGAGATCGAGCGCCAGCAGCAGCACCAGGGCCGCCACCGTGATCGACCATAGGGCCGGTGAGGCGATGGTGCGCAGCTCGACGGCATGCGAGAACAACCCCGCGGACATGGGAAACCTCCCTCGAACGTACTTCTCCCGTTCGAGGTCTCCTTCACCCTGGGGGTGGCCGCCCGGGGACGCGCGGACGTCCGTACTGACCGGGCCGGCTCTTGCGAAGTACTCCCCTCGCCGCGTTCAGCGTAGATGAGATCAGGACCCCGGGCCACCCCCGGCCCCGGTGCACTTGACGCGGCAAATGAACGACTTTTTAAATTCGTTCATGGGACGCATCCCCGGAGTGACCGCCGCCGAGACCCGTGAGCGCCTGCTGCGCGCCGCCGCCGACGCCTTCGCCGAGCGCGGCTACGACGGCACCCGCGTGGCCGACATCTCCGCCGCGGCCGGCGTGAGCAACGGCGCCCTGTACGCCCACTTCGGCTCGAAGGCCGACCTGATGGTGGCCGCGCTGCGCGCGCACGGGCGGCGCATGCTGGCCGGGCTGTTCGCCGCCGACCCCGACAGGTCGGCCACCGACCTGCTGCTCGCCCTGGGACGCGGACTGCCGCGCCGCCGCGACGCGCAGGGCAACCTCATCGTGGAGGCGCTGGTCGCCGCCCGCAGGGACGACGACGTGGCCGCCTCGATGCGCGACTACCTCGGCGAGCGGGCGGGCTGGATCGCCGACCTCGTACGCGTGGCGCAGGCCGACGGCGAGATCGACCCCGGCGTCTCCGCCGACGCGTTCGCCCACTTCTGCACCCTGCTCGCGATGGGCAGCGCGCTCGTCACCTCCGACCTGCATCCCGTGGACGACGAGGAGTGGACGGCGCTGCTCGTCCGCATCATCGCCGCCCTCGCACCGACCGGCTCCACCGACCCGACACCACAGACGGAGGCCACCCCGTGAAACTGCACATCGACCCGGAGCGCTGCCAGGGCCACGGCCGCTGCTACGACCTCGCGCCCGAGCTGTTCGGCGAGGACGGCGAGGGCTACGGCACGGTGCTCGGCGACGGCCTGGTGGCGCCGGGGCAGGAGCGGGCGGCCCGCCTGGCCGTCTCCAACTGCCCCGAGCACGCCATCGACACCGGTGAGGGATCCTGACGATGACCGTGGACGACCGCTTCACGGCGGGCCCGCAGGAGGCGTCCGAGGTGCCGGAGGGCACGCGGAGCGAGATCGTCACCGGCCCGGTCGCCGACTGGGCGACCGACTTCTCCCACCTGGAGCCCGAGTGGGCGGCCGACCCGTACCCGATCCTGGACGACCTGCGCGAGCGCTGCCCGATCGCCCGCACGGAGCGGTTCGGCGGCGGCTGGCTGCCGACCCGTTACGCGGACGTGGCCGCCGTCGCCTACGACACCGAGCGGTTCTCCTCGCGCGCGATCATCATGGGCAACATCCGGCCGCCGCGCGAGCTGGCCCCGATGGGCGACTCGCCGCCGATCTCGTCCGACCCGCCGTTCCACCACCACGCGAGGAAGCTGCTGCTGCCGGCGTTCACCAAGTCGGCGGTGGCCCGGCGGGAGGCCGCGACGCGCGCCTACTGCCACGCGCTCGTGGACACCCTGGAGGGCCTGCCGGTCGTGGACGCCGCCCGCGACTACGCCCAGCACATCCCGGTCCGGGTGATCGCCGACATGCTGGGTTTCCCGCCCGAGGACGGGCCCCGGTTCCGGCGCTTCATCGAGAACGTGCTCGAAGGCGTCAACAAGCCGGCCGAGGAGCGTACGGCGGCCCTGGACGAACTCTACGACTACCTGCTCGACCAGATCCGCGACCACGTCGACCACCCGCGCGACGACCTGACCACCTACCTGGTGAACGCCGAGCTGGGCGGGCAGAAGCTGGAGGCCGCGCACGTCGCCGGCACGATGGCGCTGCTGCTCATCGCGGGCATCGACACGACGTGGAGCGCGATCGGCGCCTCGCTGTGGCACCTCGCGAGGACGCCGGCCGACCGCGAGCGGCTGGTCGCCGAGCCCGCGCTGCTGCCGACCGCGATGGAGGAGCTCCTGCGGGCGTACGCGCCGGTCACCATGGCCAGGCTGGTCAAGGAGGACATGACCTGGAACGGCGTGCGCATGCGGGCCGACGACTGGGTGCTGCTGTCGTTCCCCTCGGGCAACCGCGACCCGGCCCAGTTCGAGCGGGCCGGCGAGGTGGTCATCGACCGCGAGGCGAACCGGCACGCCGCCTTCGGCCTCGGCATCCACCGCTGCGTCGGCTCCCACCTGGCCCGCATGGAGCTGCGGGTCGCGCTGGAGGTGTGGCTGGCCCGCATCCCGTCGTTCGAACTGGCCGACCCGGCAGCGGTGACGTGGTCCACCGGCCAGGTACGCGGCCCCCGCACACTCCCACTCCGCCTGGGCGGTGGCTAGCGCGCGGTCGCGGCCGTGGAGGCGCGGGCCATCAGGTCGGGCTGGAAGATGACCTGGCGGTGCTCGTGCTCGCCCGGCCGGTTGGCCTCCTCCAGCAGCAGCATGGCGGCCGTGCGGCCGATCTGCTCGCGCGGCTGGCGGACGGACGACAGCGGCACTGCGGCCGCCGCGGCGAAGTCGATGTCGTCGTAGCCGATGATCGCCAGGTCGTCGGGGACCTTCAGCCCGCGCAGCGTCATCTCCTGCAGGACGCCGATCGCGACCAGGTCGTTGGCGCAGAACACCGCCGTGGGCCGGTCGGCGGGCGGCCGGGCGGCGATCTCCTGGCCGACCGTGCGGCCGGTGGCGACCGTCAGGTCGGGCAGCGGGATCTCGGTGAGCGTGTCGCCGGGGCCGAGCGCGGCGGCCAGCCCGTCGCGCCGCTCCCGCACCTGGCGGACGGTGAACGGGCCGCCGGCGAAGGCGATGTGGCGATGGCCTGCCGCGCGTAAGTGGTTGCCCGCCAGGCGCCCGCCGAGCACGTCATCCACGGCGACGGAGCAGCCGTTGCCGTGGCCGGCCGAGCTGTCGAAGCGCACCACGGGGATGCCGCGCGCGACGAGCCTGCCCAGCCGCTCCTCCTCGCGGCTGTCGTTGACCGGCGTGATCAGCACGCCGAGCGGCCGCTGCTCCTCGAACGTGTCGAGCAGCCCCGCCTCCCTGGAGGCGTCCTTGTTGCTGTTGAACACCATGACCGTGAGGTCGGACTGCTGGGCCGCGGTCTCGACGCCGCGCAGGACGTCGATGAAGAACGGGTTGCCGAGGTCGAGCGCGACCACCCCGATGGTGCGGCTGCGGCCGGCGCGGAGCTGGCGGGCCGAGCCGTTGCGGACGTAGCCGAGCCGCTCGATGGCCGCCTGCACCCGGCGCCTGGTGTCGGGGGCGACCAGGTCGGGCCGGTTGAGCACGTTGCTCACGGTGCCTACGGACACCCCGGCGAGCCGGGCGACCTCTTTGATGCTCGACATCGTTCCTCGTGTCCCGTGAGCGGCGCGACCTGAACCGCGACCTGAACGACGTGTCCGGGCCGGTGCGGATCGTTCCAGGTCGCGAGCCCGTCGTCGGTGCGATCATAGCGCAGCACCTCGGAACGCCCCCTGGGTCGTTCGTCCCGCTTGACCGCGATCATCTTTCGTGCCTAGATCGAGAAACCCGTTCGTCCCCCCACCCCCCGGAGGACACTGATGGCACGAACGCGTACGCCGTGCTGAGCGAGCGGCCCGGTCCGGCCGGTGCGCGGCGGCGGCGGGTGCTGGGCGTCTCGGCGTTGCTGGCAGGCGTGCTGCAGCTGGCGGTGGCCGGGGTGCTGATCGGCGTCCCGGGCAGCTCGCCGACGCTCGATCCGCTGACGTTCCCGTACGAGGAGGACGCGCGCGGCGGGCGCCCGCTGTCCGCCCTCAGCCCCCGCCCGATCGCCACCCCGACCAGCGCCCCCAGCGGCGCCCCCAGCGGCGCCCCGAGCGACGGCCAGAGCGGCGCCCCGACGAGCGCCCCGACCGGCAGCCCGACCGGCAGCCCGACAAGCGGCCCGCGTATCGGCGCGATCACGTCGGGGCCCTCCTCCCCCGCCACCACCGCACCGAAGCCGTCCACGCGGGACGGCGGCTCCGCCCGGCCGCGGTCGCGCGAGGGCGAGGCGGTGCCGCCGCGTGCGGCCCGTACGTCGCCCCGCGAGGTCTCGGTGCTGGCCCCAGAGACGCCGCCCCTGGTCGCCGGCCGCCGCCCGCCCAGGACTCCGCGCCCGTGGCGCACCCAAGCCCCGTCCGGCCTGGTCCAGGGCCACCAGCCGGCACCGGCCGCCGGCAGGTAGACCGGGACTCCGCACGCGGCCTTGACAGTGCGCCATCACTACGCCGACAACCAGATCTGGCTGTACGTCGTCGGCACCGACCAGGCCATCGGCACCCAGGTCTTCGCCCGGGCAGTTCGTCTTCGACAAGGGCATCCGCTCGTTCGCCAGGCCGAGCACCCGCGACGTGTCCTACTGCAACGGCGCCCTGCACTCCGAGGGGAACTCGGGGCCGATCGCGGCGATCCCCGGGGCCGCGTTCAACCGCACGACCCTGCTCAGCAACCCCGACCAGCCGGTCACCGACCGGTCGCAGTACTACCGCAACTCGCTCACCAACCACTACGCCCGCGTCCTGCACGCCAACACCCGCAGCGGCAAGGCGTACGGCTACCCCTACGACGACGTGGCCGACGGCTCCACCTACATCGAGGACACCGCGCCCACAGCGATCAGGCTCCGGCTGACGCCCTTCAACGACGCTGCCTGAGGGCGGTTCGCGGGGCGGCGATAGATTCGCTCCTTGGAGTTTGACCTAAGGAGCCCCCCGTGACCGTTCCCCATGTCGATGCCGTCCATCCGGCCTGGCTGCCCCCCGAGGCGTTCCGTGCGCTCGGCGCGCGCCGCGTGCTCGTGCTCGCCGACGCCTCGGAGGTCGCGCGGACCGTCCGGGCCGAGGTGGCGGACGCCTGCGAGCGGCACGGCGGTGCCGTGGCCACGCCGGGCGAGCCGTACGACCTCGTGCTCGCGCTGACCTCCGACGGCTCGCTGCCCGCGGCCGCGCAGGCGGTCAAGGGCCCCGAGCTGGGCTCTGAGGGCTTCCTGCTGGCCCGCTCCGGCGGCGTGACGGTGGTGCTGGCGGATCAGCCGGCGGGCCTGCTGTACGGGTTCTTCGCGGTGGTCAGGCTGGGCGAGGCGGCGTTCGAGGGCGACCGCCCGGCCGAGACGCACCGGCCCGCCCTGGCCAGGCGCATGCTCGACCACTGGGACAACATCGACGTGCACCCCGTGATGGGCCAGGTGGAGCGCGGCTACTCCGGCGGCTCGATCTTCTGGCGGGACGGCGTCCTGCGCGAGGACCTGACCCGGGTCCGCGCCTACGCCCGGCTGCTGGCGGCCACCGGCGTCAACGCGGTCGCGGTCAACAACGTCAACGTGCACGCCACCGAGGCCCGCCTGCTGACCGACCGGCTCGGCGAGGTGGCCGCGCTGGCGGCGGAGTTCCGCGCGTACGGCATCCGCGTGCACCTGTCGGTCAGCTTCGCCTCCCCCATCGTGCTCGGCGGCCTGGAGACGGCCAACCCGGTGGAGGAGGACGTGCGCGCGTGGTGGGCGCGGACGACCGAGCGGGTCTACGAGACGATCCCCGACTTCGGCGGCTACGTGGTCAAGGCCGACTCGGAGGGCCAGCCGGGGCCGTTCGCGTACGGGCGTGACCACGCCGACGGCGCGAACGTGCTGGCCGACGCCCTCGCCCCGCACGGCGGCGTGGTGCACTGGCGGGCGTTCGTCTACGACCACCGCCAGGACTGGCGCGACCGCAGGACCGACCGCGCCCGCGCCGCCCACGACCACTTCTCGCCGCTCGACGGCCGGTTCAGGGACAACGCGATCCTCCAGGTGAAGTACGGCCCGATCGACTTCCAGACGCGCGAGCCGATCTCCCCGGTGATCGCCGCCATGCCGGCCACGAAGCTCGCGGTGGAGCTGCAGGTGACGCAGGAGTACACCGGCCAGCAGCGGCACGTCTGCTATCTCGCGCCGATGTGGAGCGAGGTGCTCGGGTTCCGCTTCTGGGGTCCCGGCGAGCGGGCGGTGGCGGACGTGGCGACGAGCGGCGGGCTCGTCGCGGTGTCGAACGTGGGCGACGACCCCTACTGGACGGGACACCCGCTGGCCCAGGCCAACCTGTACGCCTTCGGCCGCCTGGCCTGGAGTCCCGGCCTCGGCCCCGCGGCGATCCTGGACGAGTGGATCGGGCTCACGTTCCCCGAGGGCGGCGAGGGGCTGCGGGAGACGCTGCACGGCATGATGGACGGCTCGTGGCAGACGTACGAGCGCTACACCGCGCCGCTGGGCGTCGGCTTCATGGTCAGGCCCGGCCACCACTACGGCCCCGACGTGGACGGCTACGAGTACACGCCGTGGGGCACCTACCACTTCGCCGACCGCGACGGCGTCGGCGTCGACCGCACCAAGGCGACCGGCACCGGCTACACCGGCCAGTACCCGGCGCCGTGGTCGCAGGTGTACGAGTCACTCGCGGAGTGCCCCGACGAACTGCTGCTCTTCTTCCACCACGTGCCGTACGAGCACGTGCTGCAGAGCGGCACCACGGTCATCCAGCACATCTACGACACCCACTTCGCCGGCGCCGAGGAGGCCGCCGAGATCAGGGCGCTGTGGGCGAAGCTGGAGGGCGACGACGTGGTGGATCCCGCGCTGTACGCCCGCGTACGCGAGCGGCTCGACGAGCAGGTGCGCTCGGCGGAGGAGTGGCGCGACCAGATCAACACCTACTTCTTCCGCAAGTCGGGCGTGCCCGACGCGCACGGCAGGACGATCCACTAGGTCCGGGCCACTAGGTCCGGGCCACTAGGTCCGGGCCACTAGGTCCGGGCCACTAGGTCCGGGCCACTAGGTCCGGGTGAAGCGCTGCCGCACCTCGGTGATCATGGCGCGGCTGTTCCACAGGAGCGTCGCGGTGAGCACCGAGGCCAGCAGCGCCAGCACCGCCTCCGACGCGACCAGCACGACGCCGCCCGCCACGATGAGCAGGCAGGCGTTGGCGAGGGTGGCGGCGGGGAAGCGGCCAAGCGCGTACGCCGCGAGCTTGGCGACGTCCACCGCCCTGAAGGCGAACAGCGAGGTGATGACCAGCGCGTTGGCCACCCACAGCGTGCCGCCGGCGGCGAGCACGATCAGCAGGGCGCCCCACCAGCCGGGCACCCCCGCGGCGGCGAAGTTGGCCAGGTTGGTGCCGGCCAGGGCCAGCACGAGCAGCCACGGCACCCAGATCTTGAGCGCGGCGCCGAAGTTGAGCCTGTAGCCGCGCCAGAACGCGGTGGCCGGGCTCAGCTCGGTGAGGTCGCCGCTGCGGTGGCGCAGGGCGTAGAGGGCGGCCGAGAGCGCGGGGCCCGCGGGCAGCAGGCAGGCCGCCATCAGCGGGACGTTACTGGCGTCGCGGTCGAGCAGCACCAGCGCCACCAGTCCTGGGACGGCGGTGAGCAGGACGAGCAGCTCGACGATCAGCAGCGTGTAGATCAGCGCGGAGCCGCGCGACAGCGGGCCGGTGCCGAACTTCCGCGAGGTCGTCAGGTCGCTCATCGCGTGTGCTCCTCCGAGGTGTGACTTTCCCGGAGGATACCGATCCGTCCGGTTATGGGCGCGTGGGCGGCCGGGTATGAGCGCGCGGGTCACCGGCCCGTCCGGGGGCGGGCGCGGGGGTGGCCGGCCCGTCCGGGGGCGGGCGCGGGGGTGGCCGGCCCGTCCGGGGGCGGGCGCGGGGGTGGCCGGGCCGTCCGGGGGCGGGCGCGGGGGTGGCCGGGCCGTCCTGGTGCGGTGGGGACGGCCCGGCCACGCGGGGAGGTCAGCTGCCGTGCTCCTTCTTGAACCGCTCGTACGCGCCGTTGACCAGGGTGACGTACTGGGTGGCGCCCTTGCCCTCGACCTCCTTGACGTAGGCGTCCCACTCGCTGAGGTCGCGCTGGCCGAGGATGAACTTGAGCGTGTTCTGGGTGACGTGGTCCTTCAGCGGCGTCTCCCACAGGGAGGCCTGCTCGCGCTCCTCCTCGGTGAGCGGCGCGGGGGGCTCGACCGGCCAGGGCTTCCTGGCGTTCATCACGTTCTGGAACTCGATCTCCTCATCCGAGAACGTGGACTGCAGGAGCTGGGTGGCGCCGCCGTAGGCGAAGACGCCGTTGCCGAAGCCGAAGTCCTTCTGCAGGTGCTTGGGCGCGCCGGCGTTGAGCCCGACATAGTCGACGTCCTCGGCGAGCTTGTACTTGCCGGACTCCTTGGTGAAGGTGACGCCCTCGACGCCCCACTTGGCGAACTCCTGGCCGGCGTCGGAGTACCAGAGCCAGTCGATGAACTGCATCATGGCGACGAAGTTCTTGTTCTCCACGGCCTTCTTGGAGATCATGATGCCGTTCTCCAGCCGGGTGGCGATCTTGTACTCGCCGATGGGGCCGACCGGGACCGGGATCTTGACGATCTTCGCGTCGGGGATGTTCTCGATCAGCGGGCCACGGTAGTCGTTGATGAGCGACTGCGCGTTGGTGCTGATCACGAACGACTTGCCGGAGACGAACTTCTGCTTGGCCGCGTCGTCCTGCTGGGTGAAGCTCTCGGGGTCGAGCAGCTTCTCCTTGACCAGCTTGTTCAGGTACTCGATCGTCTGCTTGTAGCCCGGCATGACGCCGGTGTAGACGAACTTGCCCTGCGCCTGGTCGAACGTGGCGTGCTGGTACTCCCAGCCGCCCTTGCTGCCGTACGCCTGGGCGATCAGCTTGATCAGGTTGCCGCCCGGCGTCGGCACGCCCCACCGGTCCGTCATCGGGTAGAGGTCGGGGTACTCCGCCTTCATGGCTTTGAGCATGTTGTAGAAGTCGTCGAGCGTCTTCGGGACCTCGAGCTTGAGCTTCTCCAGGATGTCGGTGCGCACCGCGAAGGAGTAGTCGGCCCAGGCCGCCTCGTGCAGGCCGGGCAGCAGGTAGATGCGGCCGTCCGACTGCATGATCGAGTTGAGCTCCGGCTGGAGCTGCCACTTGGCGACCTTGTCCTGGAAGTTCGGCATGAGGTCGAAGTACTCGCTGACCGGCAGGATCGCGCCGGAGGAGACGAACGCCTCCTCCTGCGGGTGGTACGTCTTCGGGATGATCAGCGGGGCGTCGCCGGCGCCGATGATCAGGCTGCGCTTCTTCTCGTAGTCGCTGAGCGGCACGGTCGTCGGCTGGACGGTGACGTTCGTGCGCTTGGTGAGCTCCTGCCAGAACAGCCAGTCGTTCTTGAGCGGGTAGAACGGATGGTTGTTGTAGAGCATGCTGAACGACACCGGTTCGGTGGCCTTGAACTGCTGGCCGACGGCGAAGCCCGCCATCGAGCCCGCCTTGTTGGCCGCCGTTTCCGCGCCCTTCGCCGGGGTCTCGCTGTCGCTGCCGCAGGCCGTCAGGGCGAGGGAGGCGAAGGCACCGAGACCGATGATCGCCTGACGCCGCGAGATGTCGCGCATGGGGGGGAATCCTTTCCCGTGATTCTGCTGGGTAGAGGGGGCGGGCACGTCAGCCCTTGACCGCGCCGAGCATGACGCCGGAGACGAAGTACCGCTGGACGAACGGGTAGATCAGGAGGATGGGCAGGACGGTGAGCACGATCGTCACCGCCTGGATGTTGGCCGCCGCCTGGGTCACCTCGGTCGCGGCGGCGCCGTAGGAGTCGGCGCCGGTCGCGCCGGCGATGAGGTTGCGCAGGTAGACGGTGACCGGGAACAGCTCGGACTCGTTCATGTAGAGGAACGCGGGGAACCAGGAGTTCCAGAACGAGACCGCGTAGAACAGGATCATCGTGGCGAGCACCGCCTTCGACAGCGGCAGCACGATCTTCCACAGGATGCCGTACGTGTTCAGGCCGTCGATCGCGGCGGCCTCCTCCAGGTCCTGGGGCAGGTTCTCGAAGAACGCCTTCATGACCAGGAGGTTGAACACGCTGATCGCGTTGGGCAGCACGATGGCCCAGATCGAGTTCTTCATGCCGAGGCTGGTGATCAGCACGTAGTTGGGGATCAGGCCGCCGGTGAAGAACATGGTGAAGACCGCGACGCCGATGAGGAACGTCCGGCCCTTGAGGTGTTTCTTGGACAGCACGTACGCGTAACAGGTGGTCATCACGATCGCGATGAACGTCGCGACGACCGTGTAGACGATCGTGTTGCGGTAGTTCGTCCAGAACATCGGGTCAGAGGCGACGATCTTGTACGTCGTCAGGTTGAACCCCTTGGGCAGCAGGTTCACCTCGCCCGCGCTGATCGCGCTCTGGCTGCTGAACGAGCGCGCCAGGATGTTGACGAACGGATAGAGCGTCACGATCACGACGACGGTCAGGATGAGAGCGTTGAACCACTGGAAGACGCGGTAGCCCCGGGTCAGGTCGTGCGTAGTCACCACAGGCTCGTCCCAACTGTGCGACGGGAGATCACATTGGCCGAGAGGATCAGCACCAGGCCGACCAGCGCCTCGAACAGGCCGATCGCCGCCGCGTAACTGAAGTTGCTGGCCTCGAGGCCCATCCGGTACAGGTACGTCGAGATGACGTCGGCCGTCGGATAGGTCAGCGGGTTGTAGAGCAGGAAGACCTTCTCGAAGCCCACCGCCATGAACGTGCCGATGTTGAGGATCAGCAGCGTGACCGCCGTGGGCCGGATGCCGGGCAGCGTCACGTGCCAGATCTGCCGCATGCGGCCGGCGCCGTCGATCCTGGCCGCCTCGTAGAGCTGGTCGTCGATGGTGGTCAGCGCGGCGAGGTAGAGGATCGTGCCCCACCCGACCGTCTGCCAGACCTCCGAGCCGACGTAGATCGTCCTGAACCAGTCGGGGTCCTGCATGAAGGAGACCTTCTCGCTGCCCACGAAGTCGAGGAAGGCGTTGATCGGCCCGTCCAGCGCGGTGATCTGCATGACCAGACCGGCCACGATCACCATCGACAGGAAGTGCGGCAGGTATGTCACCGACTGCAGGAACCGCTTCAGCGTGCGCCGCCTGACCTCGTTGAGCAGCAGCGCCAGCACGATCGGCAGCGGGAAGCAGAAGATCAGCGTCAGCGCGCCGAGGACGAGGGTGTTGGTGAAGACGTTCCAGAACGTGGGGTCGTTCAGGAACAGCTTCACGTAGCGCAGGCCCACCCACTCCTCGCCGAAGATGCTGCCGCCCGGCTCGAACTTCCTGAACGCGATGACATTGCCGATCATCGGCGCGTACCGGAAGATCAGGAAGAACAGCAGGGGCAGGATCGCCAGCGTGTAGAGCTGCCAGTCGCGCCGCAGCGCCCGCCGCCACGAGCCGTTCTTCTCGCGGCGGCGGCGGCCCGATGCGGGTTTCGCCTTGGCCGGCTGCGGCCTGGCCGGACTCAGCGTGTCGGGTGTGCTCATCCTCGGCCCTCCGGGGGGTTGCGATCGATCTGCGCCGGCGCCTGGAGCCGGCGGCCGTGGCCGATGTCGCGTACGTCGCCGGTGAGGCGCAGCGGCAGGGTCGCCACGGTCTCGGCGCACGAGCGGCCGAGCCGCAGCTCGACGTCGCCCGGCTCGACGATGCGCCGGCCGTGCGTCCCGGTGAAGGACGTCACGTCGGCCGGCACGGTGAAGCTCACCCGCGCGCTCTCCCCCGCCTCCAGCGGGACGCGCGCGTAACCGATCAGGCGGACCACGGGCCTGGTGGTCTGCGCCACGGGGTCGTGCAGGTAGAGCTGGACGACCTCGGCGCCGGCCCGGTCGCCGCTGTTGCGCACGGTGACCTCGACCTGCACCTCGCCGTCCACCGGCCAGTCCGTGACGCCGCCGGCGACGCGGGCCTCGCTCCACTCGTACGTGGTGTAGCCCAGGCCGTGGCCGAACGGGTAGGCGGGCGTCGGGTCCACCGACGACACCTGGGTGCGGCGGCCGAGCGGCGGCGCGAGGTAGGTGGCGGGCAGCCCGCCCGCGTCGCGCGGCACACTGACCGGCAGGCGGCCGGTCGGGTTCACCGCGCCGGTCAGCACCTCGGCCAGCGCCTGGCCGCCGCGCTGGCCGGGGAAGAAGCCGAACAGCACGGCCTTGGCCGCGTCCGTCTCCTCACCCAGCGCGTACGGGCGGCCCGCGAGCAGCACCAGCACGACCGGCGTACCGGTGGCCAGCACCGCCTGGACCAGCTCCGCCTGCACGCCGGGCAGCCGCAGGTCGGTGGCGTCGCAGCCCTCGCCCGACGTGCCGCGCCCGAACAGCCCGGCCCGGTCGCCGACCGCCACCACGCACACGTCGCTGTCCTCGGCCAGCGCCACCGCCTCGGCGATGCCGGAGGTGTCGGCGCCGCTGATGTCGCAGCCGGGGGCGTAGGCGAGATCGGGCACCAGCCCGGCGAGCGCCTCGCGCAGGGACGGGATCTCCAGGCCCAGCCCGTGCTCGGGGTGCGGGCCGACGTGCGCGGGGAAGGCGTAGCAGCCGAGCATCGCCATCGGATCGTCGGCCACCGGCCCGACCAGCGCCACCCGCTGCCCCGCGGCCTGTCCGGCCTGCCCCGCCGCCTGTCCGGCCTGGCCCGCCGCTTGCTCGGTTTGCCCTGCTCGCAGGGGCAGGACGGCGTCGTCATTGCGCAGCAGCACGATCGCCTCGCGCGCCAGCCGCAGCGCCAGCTCCTGGCTCTCCTCGTCGTCCAGCCGCACCTCGTCGGCCGGGCCGGGCAGCGGCTGCCAGTCAGGGTCGAGCAGGCCGAGCTCCGCCTTCTGCGTCAGCACGCGGCGCAGCGCCCGGTCGATCAGCGCCTCGTCCACGGCGCCCGCCTTGACCGCGTCCACCAGCGGGGCGCCGAACGTGTCCACCGTCGGCAGCTCCACGTCGATGCCCGCCCGCAGCGCGAGCCCCGCCGCCTGCCCGCCGTCGGCGGCCACGCCGTGCAGCCGCTCAAGGAACCGGACGGCGAAGTAGTCGGCGACCACCGTGCCGTCGAAGCCCCACTCGTCCCGCAGCAGCCCGGTGAGCAGGCTCTCGTCGGCCGCGACCGGGACGCCGTCGATCTCGGCGTACGAGTTCATCACCGAACGCGCCCCGCCGAGCCGCAGCGCCATCTCGAACGGCGGCAGCACCACGTCCCCCAGCTCCCTGGCGCCCATCGGGACCGGCGCGAGGTTCCTGCCTCCCCTGGAGGCGGAGTAGCCGGCGAAGTGCTTGAGCGTGGCCACCAGGCCGGCGCCCTCCAGGCCGCGGACGTAGGCGGCGCCGACCGTACCCACCAGGTACGGGTCCTCGCCGATCGTCTCCTCGGTGCGTCCCCAGCGGTAGTCCCTGGTCACGTCCACCACCGGCGCGAGGCCCTGGTGGATGCCCGCCGCGCGCATCGAGCGGCCGATCCTGGCCGCCACCTGCTCGACCAGCTCGGGGTCGAACGAGGCGCCCCAGCTCAGCGGCGCCGGGTAGACCGTCGCCCGCCACGCCGCGAAGCCCGTCAGGCACTCCTCGTGGACCTGCGCCGGGATGCCGAACCTGCTGGCCCGCACGATCTCCTGCTGCGAGGCCGCCAGCGAGCGCGCGCCCGCCACCGGGTCCACCGGCGCGGTGCCGAACGGCCTGGTCAGCTGGCCCAGGCCCTGCCTGATGGCGTCGGGCCACTCGGGGCCGCCGCCCATGTCGGTCTGGTGCGGGGCGACGCCGCCCCCCGAGGCGTCGGCGCCGACCCACACCCCGACGAGCTGGGCCACCTTCTCTTCCAGCGTCATCAGAGGGATGAGGGCCTCGGCCCGCTGGGCGGGGGTCAACCGCGTGTCCCGCCACCGCTCGCGCTCGCCGGGCTCCGCCGAGCGCGTGTCATCTGGTTCGTGGCCCCTCATGCCGTCCCTTCGCCCATGCCCTTGTGCCGGCGCCGTCCCGCGAGCGCTAGCGGGGGGGGTGTTACGCGAGAGTGACGCCGAAAGTTTCAAGCAGTTCCGGTTAATATTGCGGCAACATAAGGGGGCTAGTTGAATCGTGTCAAGAGTGCCGCCAACTGCTGCGTTGCCGGTCCAGCCGGTTATCGCGCCTGACGAGCTCCGGGCGTCGCGACGGCTTCATCCGGCAACAAGTTGCCCGAAACTTTCGGAAAGGCAAAGGGAGCGAAGGGCACCTCGCTAGGGGCGATCCCGCGCGACCACGGCCCCACTCCTGACCGCCCGTTTTGACAGAAAGGTTACAACCACCCCTCTTATCCGTCAGCGCCCCTCACCGCCCAGCCGCTCCCTCCCTGACGCCGGCCTTTCAGGCTCCGGGAAAACCCGCCCTCCGTGTTCTTGGCGGCGACGTCCTTCGCGGTGGTGGCGTTCTACGCGATGGGGCGTCCTAAGCGGTGGGAGCGTCCTTCCCGATGGAGGCGCTCTTCGCAGTGGCGGCCCAGTGCGGGGATTTTGCGCGGGCCGCGACGGCGGCAGCTTGGCGGACGTGCTCCTCGGCCAGATCCGGCCGGTCCAGCGCGGCGGCCAGGTGACCGAGGTAGAGCGCCACCGGCCCCAGGGTGACCAGCCCGCTGCCTGCTCCGGCCAGTTCATCCCGGGCTGGGAGCAGGCGGTCGTACAGGTCTTGGAGGTGGTCGGTCACGCCGGTCGCGAGCGCCGCCGTGGCGTGCAGGCAGGTCCTGAGCTCGTACAGCAGGTCGCGCGGCGACTCGGGCACCGCCCGCACGGCCTCGCGAGCCTGCTCGGAACGACCCTCCGCCAGCAGCACCAACGGCCGCACCCACTCCTCGTACGGCCCCCACTCCAGACCGCCCTGGGCGGGACCCGGTCGAGCGGGGATGGGCGGGGCTTGACCGGGCTTGACTGACCCGGCATCGATGACGTCCAGCGTCAACAGGGCCAGAGGCAGCAGACCTTGCTCGACGCCGGGCATGCTCGTGCCATCGAGACGGCCGGCGGCCGCCCGGTAGGCAGCGCGGGCCGCGTCCCTGTCGCCGGACGTGATGGCCAGGCGAAGCGCGGCGTACCAGGTGGTGAAAACGCCGACGAGCGGCAGGTCGTACTGTTCCGCCAGCCGATCAGCGGCAGCGGCGTGCCGGTCGGCGGCGGCAAGATCCGCCATCCCCGCCCTGGCCTGGAGCAAAATGAGATGCCCCAGCACCGCAAACGTCACCATGCCCTCCCCCACCCCGGCACCCGCGCACTCCGCCACACCGGCGCCCCCGCGCGTGGCCGGGGCCGTGGCGTTTGCTGGGGCTGTGGCGTTTGCTGGGGCTGCGGCGGCGAGGGTCAGGAGTTCCTCGCCGATCGCGGCTCGTTCCGGTGCCAGGCCGGCTCGGTGGAAGGTCTGGAGAGCGCGGCCGTTGAGGGCGTAGGCCAGCAGTGTGCGGTCACCGAGCCGCCGCGCGATGCTCTCCGCCTCCCGGGCTGCCTGGTCGGCGCGGCGGGCGGGGTCGGCGCGGCGTTCCATGGCGATGGTGATGAGCAGGCGGGCGCGCTCGGCCGCATACCGCCCCAGGGACGCGGGCGTGGTGTCGTCGGGGAGGGCGGCGAGGGTGCGTTCGGCGGCGGCGACCAGGCGTTCCGACAGGGCCGGGTCGTCGTTGGTGGTCCAGTTGGCCGGCACGTCGAACGAGCCGATGACGGTGGCCGTCAGCAGCGGGTCGCCGAGCGCTTCCGCCGCGTCCACCGCCTCGGCCCGCAACCGGCGCGACTCCTGCAACCGCCCGGTCACCGCCAGCGCCCGCCCGAGCCCCATCACGGCAGCCAGCCGCTCCTCAAGCAGCGTCCCCTCCGCCCCATCAGGGTGAGGCGCGACCACCGTCCCGCCGTCCGAGACCGGGCCACCAGAGGATGCCACCTCCTCGCACCCGGACGGACGAGCGAGCCCCGAACCGCCGGCCACGTCGAGGGCCGCACGATCCGGGCGCGTGCGGTCGGCAGCATCCCGGTCGGTGACGGCTGGAGCCGAGGGCGTGTGGCCCGCATCAGGCCGGCCGGGGACGGCTGGGGTGGCGTGGGAAGGGGTGGGAAGGGGTGGGTGTCTTCGTGATGGCGCGGTCGAGGGCGGTGAGGGTGGCGTGCCAGAGGCGGGCGGCCTCGTGGGGGGCGGAGCGGCGTTCGGCGCGTTCGGCCGCCGCGCGGGCGTAGCGGGCGGTACGGAGGTCGCCGGCCCGGCCCTCGGAGCGCACGCAGTGGTGGGCGATGGTCTCCACGTCGCCGGGACGCGTCCGCTCCACGATGCCGGCCACGGCGGCGTGCCAGCGGGCGCGGCGGGCACGGGCGACGTCGTCGTACAGGGTCTCCTGGACGAGCGCGTGCGCGAACCTGAGCCGGTCGGCGTCGCGCTCGACGAGGAAACCCGCGAGCAGGGCCGACTCGACCGCGTCCAGGACGGCGTCCTCGTTCCCGGCCAGCTCCGTCAGCACGTCCAGATCGACCTCCTGGCCGATGACGGCGGCCTGGCGCAGGTGCGTACGCGCCGCACCGGGCAGCCCGGCCAGCCGGTGCCGGATGACGTCCCGTACCCCGGCGGGCACGGTGTGCAGGGCGGCGTCGCCGTCGCTCTCCCACAGGCGAGTCAGCTCGCGGACGAAGAACGGGTTTCCGGCGCTGCGCCCGTGGATCGTCCTGACGTGGGCGTCGGCCGGGTCGCGGGTGGCCAGGGCGCTCACCAGCTCGCGTACCTCGGACTCGGTCAGCCCGCCCAGGTACAGTCGCACCGGCTCGGCCCGCGCCGCCCTGCCCAGGGCCTCGGTGAGGGGGACGGTGAGATCGGTGGAGCGGTACGTGCCGACGATCAGAACGGGTGCGCGCCCGAGTCCGGTCGCCAGCCTGGCGAACACGGCCAGCGTCTCCTCGTCCGCCTCGTGCAGATCGTCGAACACCAGCAACACCGGCGCCTCATGCGCAGCGACCACCACCGTCTGGAGGGTCTCGCTGGTGGGCCGGGCCGTGTGCCAGCCGGTTACTTGGAGGCGGCGGGCCAAGGTGTCCACCAGGGCGGTCTTGCCCGCGCCTGCCGCACCCGAGATCAGGACGAGTCGCGAGCGGCCGGATGCGGTGACGGATGCGGCCGCGCGTTCCAGCTCGGCCAGTTCCGCGTGCCGGCCCACGAAGGGGTGCTGCGCCACCGCGAAGTGCGCCGCGGCCAGGCCCGTCGCTTGAGCTTCCGGTGCCGCCGTCTTCCCCGCCGCGAGGTGCGCCGGTGGCAGAGCCGTCACTTCGGCCTCTGGCGCCGGTGTCTCCGTCGTCGGTGTCTTTCGGGACGTGTGCTCCGCTCGTTCAGGAGGGCCGGTGGGTCTCTTCGCCGGGGGCGGGGTGAGGTGGGGGGCTTGGGAGAGGATGTCGGATTCGAGGGTGCGGAGGGGCTCCCCCGGGTCCACGCCCAGGTCCGTCAGCAAAGTGTTTCTCGCGCGGCGCAGCGTTCCCAGGGCGTCGCCCTGGCGGCCTGTCGCGTACAGGCTGCGGGCCAGCAGGTGCCAGCCGTCCTCGCGGAGGGGGTGGGCGGCGACGTGGGCTTCCAGGTCGGCGACACATTCGGCGGCCTGCCCGGCGGCCAGGCCGGCCTCGGCGCGGCGTTCCACGGCGAGCAGGCGGAGCTCGTCCAGGCGGGCGGCCTCGCCCCGCGCCCAGTCCTGGTCGGCGAACTCCGCGTACGCGGGCCCGCGCCACAACTTCAGGGCCGCGTCGAGCAGCCGGTACGCCTCGTCGGCCGGGCGGCTTGCGGCGTCGGTGAGCGCGGACTCGAAGCGCCAGGCGTCCACCGCGTCCGGCTCGGCGCGCAGGGCGTAACCCGGAGGTGAGGTGACCAGGAGGCGGGACGGCGTGCGGGGCGGGCGATCCGGTTCGAGTGCCTTCCTGAGTGCCCCGACGAACGTCTGCACGGCCCCCACCGCGCCCTGCCCCGGCTCCTCCCACAGGTCGCCGACCAGCCACGACACCGGTACGATCCGTCCCCTGGCGACCAGCAGCCGGGCCAGGACCGCCCGGTGACGCGGCCCCTTGAGCGGGA
This sequence comes from Nonomuraea sp. NPDC049421, assembly GCF_040677005.1. Lineage (NCBI taxonomy): Bacteria > Bacillati > Actinomycetota > Actinomycetes > Streptosporangiales > Streptosporangiaceae > Nonomuraea > Nonomuraea sp. NPDC049421. Next base: position 85,207 of record NZ_JBFAQA010000001.1, on the reverse strand, counting down.
TCGGGCCGCGCTCGCCGGCGGCCGTCAATGGGCCGAGCACACCGAAACTCACCATGGCGCCACCCAACCTATGCGCCCTTAGAACCCGACCGGGACCGCTTCCCCCTCGACCGGCATCTGACCAGGCAAAACCGCCTACCCCGCCCCACGTACGACGGGGCGCGATGAAGCGCGACGGGGCACGACGGGGTGGGGGCCCTTGAGGGAGACCGCTGATCCGGCCGCTGATCGGACTGCTGATCGGACTGCTGAGTGAGCGCTGAGTGGCTGCTGATCGGCGGGCGGCATGGTGGGGCCGTTCCGGAACCCCGGACCGCAAAAGCGTTGGCGGCTCCGGGGGCCCGGACTCCGGGCCCCGAACCCCGAACCCCGGAGCTCGGAGCCCCGGAGCTCGGAGCCGGGACCCCGAACCCCGGACCCCGAACCCCGGACCCCGAACCCCGGACCCCGAACCCCGGACCCCGAACCCCGGACCCCGAAGCCCGGAGCCCGGAGCCCGGAGCCCGAAGCCCGGAGCCTCATGACACCTGACTTTCAAGGAGGTGAGCCCTTATGGCTCTCGAGATTCCTGGATTCGCTGAGCGGCGCGTCCCCGTCGCCGATGGGGTGGCGCTCAATGTGGCCGTCGGTGGGAGTGGGGATCCCGTCGTGTTGCTGCACGGGTTCCCGCAGACCCATCTCATGTGGCGGCATGTCGCCGCCGACCTGGCGGCCGATCACACCGTCATCTGCCCCGACCTGCGCGGCTACGGCGCCAGTGACAAGCCGGAGGACGTGGATGGTGAGACCTACTCCAAGCGGACCATGGGCAACGATGTCGTCGCGCTGGCGGAGGCGCTCGGGTTCGAGCGGTTCGCGCTCGTGGGGCACGACAGGGGGGCGCTGGTCGCGGTCAGGGCGGGGCTCGATCACCCGGACCGGATCACGCATCTGGCGGCCCTCGACGTCCTGCCGACGCTGGACTCGTGGGAGGTCATGCAGGGGCGCTCCGCCGCCGTGGGGTTCCACCTGTTCCTGATGGCGCAGCCGAAGGGACTGCCCGAGGCGATGATCGAGGCGACGGCGGACGCGTTCTTCGGGTACTTCCTCGACCTGTGGGCCTCCAGCCCGGACGCGATCCCGCAGGACGTCCGGGACGCCTATCTGGAGGCGTCGCGGGCGGCCGTGCCGTCGATCGTGGCCGACTACCGCGCCACCGCCACGATCGACGTCGAGCACGACGAGGCCGACCGGCGGGCGGGCCGCCGGTTGCGGATGCCGGTCACGGTCCTGCAGCAGGACTGGGGCTCGGCGCTGGGGTTCGACGCGGCGGGGCGGTGGCGGGCGTGGGCGGACGATCTGGACCACCGTACGGTCTCAAGCGGCCACTTCATGGCCGAGGAGGCGCCGGCGGAGGTGGTCGAGGCGATCCGCGACCTCCTCGCCAGGCGCCCCGCGAAAAGCCGCGCGGAAAGCCCCACGGAAGGCTAGGACGTCGCCTTCGGGTCGTCGTACTCGACGGCGTAGTCCTGTCGGGAGCGGTCCTTCAACGCCCACGCCGCCACCACGCTGATCGCGGCGCAGATCGCCATGTAGACGGCGATGGCGAACGAGCTCTTGTACGTCGCGTACAGCCACACCGCGATCAGCGGCGCGGGCCCGCCGGCCGTCAGAGAGGCGAGCTGGTAGCCGAGGGAAGCGCCGCTGTAGCGCAGCCGCCCGGTGAAACTCTCCGCGATGAACGTGGCCTGCGGCCCGTACTGGATGTCGTGGATGGGCGCGGCCAGCACGATGGCGAGGAAGACCAGGGCGGGCACGCGGGTGTCGAGCAGCGGCCAGTAGATGAACGACCAGACGACCATGAGCGCGGCGCCGACGATGTAGAGGCGCCGCCGCCCGACCAGGTCAGAGATGTACCCCCAGAACGGCACGGTGACCAGGGAGACGAGGCCGGCGACGATCACGTACGTGTAGACGTCGCTCGCCTCGAACCCCAGCGCCGTGGTGGCGTAGGTGAGGATGAAGACGGTGAAGATGTAGAACGGCGCCTGCTGCCCGGTGCGCAGCAGCGCGCTGAGCACGATCTCCCGCCAGTTCTTGACCAGCACCTCCTTGACGGGCACCCGCTCGACCTTGTTCTCCTTCATGACCTTGGCGAAGACGGGCGTCTCGAGGATGCCGAGCCTGATGTAGAGGCCGACGGCGGCCATCACGAGGCTGAGCAGGAACGGGATGCGCCACCCCCAGTACGGGTGGAGCGGCTCGAAGATCTGCAGCGCCAGGTAGCCGAGCACGAGCCCGACCGGCACACCGAACTGCGGCCAGCTGCCCAGGAACCCGCGCTTGCCGCCACGCGACTTGCCCCATTCGGTGGCGAGGAGCACGGATCCGCCCCATTCGCCGCCGACGCTGATGCCCTGAAGCAGGCGCAGCAGCGTGAGCAGGATGCCGCCCCAGATGCCGATCTGCTCGTACGTGGGCACGAGCCCGACGAGGGCGGTGGCCACGCCCATGGTGACGAGGGTGGTGATGAGGGCGGCCTTGCGGCCGATGCGGTCGCCGTAGTGGCCGAAGACGGCGGCGCCGATGGGCCGGGCGGCGAACCCGCCGAAGTAGGTGCCGAGGGCGAGCAGGAGTCCTGTGGTGGGGTCGCTGGTGGGGAAGAAGAGCTCCGCGAACAGTGTGCTGGCGGCGAAGCCGTAGAGGAAGAAGTCGTACCACTCGATCGAGGTGCCGACGGCGGAGGCGACCACCGCGCGGACCAGTTGCCGTCTTCTCTGCTGACCTGATGCGTCGAGTTCTCGCTGCTCAACCATCTGCCGCTCCTGGGGGAGGTCTGGCGTCACCCGCGACGGTACATGAACGATGATCGATGGTCATCAGCCGAATTCGCCGGGGGTCCCGGCTTTCACCTGAGACGGGCGGGTTCGGGGTTGGTCACTGGGGGTAGCGGGAGGGCCACGAGGGGGACATGCCGGAAGGAGGGCGGCGCGATGCGTCGTTCGATCATCGCCGCCGTGGTCGTGGGCCTGGTGGTCACGGGCTGCACGAAGACGGAGAAGGACTGGGCGAACCAGGCCCCGCAGAACGACGGGGCCAACGCCAACGTGGGTCAGAGCCTGCAGTTGCGCAACGCCTTCCTGCTGGGCAGCGCCGACCCGGCGTCGCCGGCGCCCGAGCAGGCGCTCTTCGTGGTGCTGGTCAACAGCTCGAGCCGCGCGAACCGGCTGGAGAACGTCACGATCGAGGGCGGCGGCCAGGTGCGGCTGGCCGGACCCGTCGAGATCCCGCCCGACCACGCGATCGGCACCGGCAACCAGCCGATCGGCACGGTCTCGGGCACGCGCGGCACGTCGGTGCCGATGACGTTCACGTTCCAGGACCGTTCGAAGGTGCGGGTGATGGTGCCGGTCATGGCGCGGACCGGCCAGTACGCGAACCTGCCGACCACCCCGACGGCGCCGCCGTCGGCCTCGCCGCCCGCCACCGCGCCGCCCACGGCTCCGACGAGCCCTGACACGATCAGCGGCAGCCCGTCACCGACGGGCTGAGTGTTCGGAGAGCGCGGCGGCCGCCCGCGTGACCAGCTCGCCGTATTCGGCGCGCAGGTCGTCCGGCATGCGGCTGGCCGGCGTGGAGATGCTGAGGCTGGCGACGGGCCCGGCGGGGCCGAGCACGGCCGCGGCGACGGCGGCGATGTCGGAGCGCCACTCACCCCGGTTGTCGGCGTAGCCGCGGGCGCGGACCTGCTCCAGCTCGGCCCGCAGCGCGGCCGGGTCGGTGATGGTGGTGGCGGTGTAGCCGGGCAGCTCGCCGAGCGGCCGGTCGAGGTGGGCGAGCACGGCCTTGCCGTTCGCGGAGGCGTGGAGGGGGAGCCTGATGCCGAGCGGCAGCACGATGCGCAGCGGCTTGTCGGTCTCCAGGCGTTCGATCAGGACGACGGCGTCGCCCTCGGGCACCATCAGGTGGATGGTCTCGCCGGTGCGCTGGCGCAGCTCCTCCATGACGGGCATGGCCGCGTCCCGCAGGCCCAGCTCGGTCGTACGCGCGATCTGTAAGACCTTGCTCGTCACCTGCCAGCGCGTGACCTCGCCTCCCGCCCGCCTGATCCACCCGGCGTCGTGCAGTGTCCGCAACGACCGCTGCACGGTGCTCTTGGGCAGCCCCAGCGCGCGGGAGAGCTCGCCGACGCCGATGGGCTGGCGCGCGGCGACCGCTTCGAGGGCTCGGAGGGCGTTGACCACGTTCTGCATGCATTGACTCCTCTGCGGGCCGATCTTAATGTTAATGAACCGTCAAACGGCACACCGTGCCGTCTCGCGGCACGGAGGTGATCCATCAGTGGGCCGGCACTTCCTGCAGATCCCAGGGCCGACCAACGTCCCCGACCGGGTGCTGCGCGCGATCGCGCAGCCCACGATCGACCACCGGGGGCGCGCGTTCGCCCACCTCGCGGGCGAGGTGCTGGAGCGGCTACGGAGCCTGTTCAGGACGTCGGGCCCGGTGGTCTGCTACCCCTCCTCCGGTACGGGCGCGTGGGAGGCGGCGCTGGTCAACACGCTGTCGCCGGGTGACAAGGTGGTGGCGTTCGAGACCGGGCACTTCTCCTCGCTGTGGTGCGAGATGGCCACGAAGCTGGGCCTCGTCGTGGACGTGGTGCCCGGCGACTGGCGGCACGCCGCCGACCCCGCCGCGCTGGCCGACCGGCTCACCCCCGACGTGGCCGCGGTCATGGTGGTGCACAACGAGACCTCGACCGGCGTGCGCAGCCCCGTCCCGGAGATCCGCGACGCCATCGACCGGGCGGGGCACCCCGCGCTGCTGCTGGTGGACACGATCTCGTCGCTCGGCTCGATGGAGTACCGCCACGACGACTGGGGCGTGGACGTCACCGTCGGCTGCTCCCAGAAGGGGCTGATGCTGCCGCCCGGCCTCGGGTTCAACGCGGTCAGCGAGAAGGCGCTGGCGCACCGGGGGCGGCTGCCGCGCTCCTACTGGGACTGGGAGCCGGTCATCGCCGCCAACCTGCGCGGCTTCTTCCCGTACACGCCGCCCACCAACCTCCTGTACGGCCTGCGCGAAGCGCTGATCATGCTGGAGGAGGAGGGCCTGGACGCGGTGTTCGCCCGCCACGATCGGCACGCGGAGGCGACCAGGCGGGCCGTGCGCGGGTGGGGACTGGAGGTGCTGTGCGCGGACGAGCGCGCGTACTCCAGCTCGCTCACCGCCGTGGTGATGCCGCGCGGCCAGAACGCCGACGTGGTCAGGGAACTGATCCTCGACCGGTACGACATGTCGCTCGGCACCGGGCTAGGCCGGCTGGCGGGCCGCGTGTTCCGCATCGGCCATCTCGGCCACTTCAACGACCTGATGCTCGCCGGCACGCTGAGCGGCGTCGAGATGGGCCTGGCGGCGGCCGGGGTGCCGATCAAGGAGGGCGGGGCGCGGGCGGCGCTGACCTACCTGGAGGGCATAGAGGACATGGAGGGCAGGGAGTGAGCCTGGCACGCACGCTGGCCCCGCTGCTGGCCGGCGACGTCAGGGACGACCCGTACACCCGGCACCTCTACTCCTCCGACGCCAGCATGTACGCCATCGAGCCGCTGGCCGTCGCCTTCCCCCGGCACGCCGACGACGTGCAGGCGCTGGTGGCGGCCTGCGGCGAGCTGGGCGTGCCGGTGCTGCCGCGCGGCGCCGGCACCAGCCTGGCCGGGCAGACGGTCGGCGCCGCGGTGATCGTGGACTTCTCCCGGCACATGAACCGGATCCTGGAGATCGACGGCGACACCGCCCGGGTGCAGCCCGGCGTGGTGCAGGACCAGCTCAACAGGGCCGCGCGCAGGCACGGCCTGATGTTCGGCCCCGACACCTCCACCAGCAACAGGGCCACGATCGGCGGCATGATCGGCAACAACTCGGCCGGCAGCCACTCCGTCCTGTACGGCTCCACCATCGACCACGTCCAGGCGCTGAAGGTGGTGCTCGCCGACGCCACCACGCCCGACCTCGCCACCGACGCCCGGCTGCGGACGGCGGTCGGCGAGGTGCTGGACGGCGTCGATCTGTCGGGTTTCCCGCGCTTCTGGCGGCACGCCGGCGGCTACCGGCTGGACGCGGCCACGGCGGGCGGCGGGCTCGACCTGGCGAAGCTGATCGTCGGCTCGGAGGGCACGCTGGCGGTGGTCACCGAGGCCACGGTCGGGCTGGTGCCGCTGCCGCGCGCCAAGGCCATCGCGGTGGGTCACTTCGCCTCGACCGCGGCGGCCGTCGCGGCCACCGCCGACGCGCTGTCGTCCGGTGCCGCCTCGGTCGAGCTGCTGGACAAGGCCATCCTCGACCTGTCCAGGCGGCGGGTCGACTACGCGGCGCTGGCCGGCATCCTGGAGGGCGACCCCGAGGCGCTGCTGTTCGTCGAGTTCTTCGGCGACAGCCCGGCCGAGGTGGCCGGGCGGGTGGACGAGCTGGCCATGACGTGGCAGGCCGGCGGGCACGGCTACCACACGCTCAAGGCGGTCACCAAGGCCGGGCAGGAGGCCGTGCTGAAGGTCCGCAAGGCGGGGCTCGGCCTGCTCATGGCGTCCAGCGTGGGCAGCCGCAGGCCGCTGGCGTTCGTCGAGGACACCGCCGTGCCGCCGGAGCGGCTGCTGCCGTACGTCGAGGAGTTCGCCCGCCTCCTCGACCGGCACGGGCTGAAGGCCGGCTTCTACGGCCACTGCTCGGTCGGCTGCCTGCACATCCGCCCGTTCGTCGACCTGCGGGTGCCCGGCGAGATCGCCACGATGCGGGCGGTCGCCGAGGAGGTCGCCGACCTCGCCGCCCGCTACGGCGGCGTCAACTCCAGCGAGCACGGCGACGGCCTGGCCCGCTCCGAGTTCAACCGGCACCTGTTCGGCGACCGCGTCTACGAGGCGATGCGGCAGGTCAAGCGGATCTTCGACCCAGAAGGGCGGCTGAACCCCGGCAAGATCGTGGACGCGCCGCCGATGACCGAGCACCTGCGCGACCCGAACCTGCCGGAGCCGCGCCCGCTGGCCACCACGCTGGCGTTCGATGGCGGCATGCACGCCGCGGCCGACCGGTGCATGAACGTCGGCGTGTGCCGCAAGGACGACACCGGGGTCATGTGCCCGTCGTACATGGCGACCCGGGAGGAGGAGCACTCCACCAGGGGCCGCGCCAACGCGCTGGTCAAGGCGCTGTCGTCGCCCGACCCCCGGCGGGCGCTCGGCGACGAGCGGCTGCACGGCATCCTCGACCTGTGCCTGGAGTGCAAGGCGTGCCAGTCGGAGTGCCCGCTCGGCGTGGACATGGCGGCGCTGAAGAGCGAGTTCCTGCACCAGTACCAGCGCGAGCACGGCGTGCCGTTGCGCGCCCGCGCGTTCGGCGCGATCAGGACGCTCAACCGGCTCGGCTCCGCGACAGCGCCGCTGTCGAACTGGCTGGCCGGCGCCGTACGCGGCCCGCTCGGCCTGAGCCGGCGCCGCCCGCTCCCCCGGTTCCGCCGCGACACGCTGCCGCGCTGGTTCGCCCGCCGCAAGCCCGCTGCCGGCAGGGACGTGATCCTGCTGGCCGACTCGTTCACCAGCTTCACCGAGCCCGGCATCGGCCGCGCCGCCGTCGAGCTGCTGGAGCGGGCCGGTCACCGGGTACGGCTGGAAGCGTCCGGGTGCTGCGGCCGGTCCAGCATCTCCAAGGGGCTGCTCGACCGGGCCCGCACGATGGCCGCCGACATGGTGGGCCGCCTGGCCGGCTCGGACGCGCCGATCGTCGGGCTCGAGCCATCCTGCCTGCTCACGCTCAAGGACGAGTACGCCGCCCTGCTCCCCGGCGACCCCCGGGTGGCGGACGTCGCGGCGCGCGCCCGGCTCGTCCCCGAACTGCTCACGGAGGCCATCGACGACGGCCGGCTGGTGCTCGGCGACGCGCTGCGCGGGCGCGAGATCCTGCTGCACGGCCACTGCCACGAGAAGGCCGTCACCGGCACGGCCGCCACCCGCGCGCTGCTGTCCAGGATCCCAGGAGCGGAGGTGACCGAGATCGACGCCGGCTGCTGCGGAATGGCCGGATCGTTCGGCTTCGAGGCCGAGCACTACGACCTGTCCATGAAGATCGGCGCTCTCCGGCTCTTCCCGGCGATCGCCGCATCGTCGCCCGACACCCTGCTCGCGGCCACGGGGGTCTCGTGCCGCCAGCAGATCGCTCACGGCGCGGGACGCACGGCGCGCCACCCGGTCGAGCTCGTCCACGAGGCGGCCGGTCCGACCTGACGCTCGGGGGAGATCGGAGTTAGCAGTGTCCGCAGAGCTCCTGTCCATTCTCGCCCTCATCCTCATGTTCGTCGTGGCCACGATCTTCCCCGTGAACCTCGGGGCGCTGGCACTCGTCGGCGCCTTCCTGGTCGGGACACTGGCCGCGGGCATGAGCACCGACGACATCCTCGGCGCGTTCCCCGGCAGCCTGTTCGTGATCCTCGTCGGGGTGACGCTGCTGTTCGCCATCGCCACCAACAACGGGACCGTGGACTGGCTGGTGCGGGCCGCCGTGCACCTCGTACGGGGGCGGCTGGCCGCCATCCCGCCCGTCGTCTTCGTCATCTCGGCGCTGCTGACGGCGGTCGGCGCGCCGGCGCCCGCCGTGGCGGCCATCCTCGCGCCGATCGCGTTCGGCTTCGCCGCGGAGTACCGCATCCACGCGCTGCTGATCGGGCTGATGGTGGCGCACGGGACGCAGGCGGGCGCGTTCTCGCCGATCAGCGTGCTCGGCGGGATCGTGAACGGGGTCGCCCGGGATGCCGGGTTGCCCATGGACTACCTGGTGCTGTTCCTCGCCAGCTTCGCCTTCAACGCGGCCGCCGCCGTGATCGTGTTCTTCCTCTTCGGCGGGCGGGAGCTGATCCGGCGCGGGACGTACGTGCCGGAGGCGCCCGCCGGCGACGAGAGCCCGCCGGCGCGGGCCACCGGAGGGACGGGCGACGGCGGGACGGGCGACGGCGGGACGGGCGACGGCGGGACGGGCGACGGCGGGGGCGGCACCGCGACCACGATCGCGACCACCTCCAAGGCGGCCTCTACAGCGGCCTCCACAGCGGCCTCCACGACGACTGACGTGGCCACCCCCGCGGCCACCGGGGGCGGGCTGCGGCTGACCGCGCACCAGGCGCTCACGCTGACCGGCATCGTCGCGCTCTGCGTGGCCGTCCTCGCCTTCAAGCTGGACGTCGGCCTGACCGCCGTCACCGTGGCCGTCGTCCTCTCCCTCACCTCGCCCAAGTCCAACAAGGGCGCGGTGGAGCGGGTGGCCTGGCCGACCGTGCTGCTGATCTGCGGCGTCGTCACGTACGTCGGCGTGCTGCAGGAGATCGGCACCGTCGACTACGTGGGGGCCACGGTGGCCGCGATCGGCGTCCCGCTGCTGGTGGCGCTGCTCATCTGCTACGTCGGCGGCGTGGTGTCGGCGTTCGCCTCGACGGTCGGCATCCTGGGCGCGCTGGTGCCGCTGGCCGTGCCGCTGCTGTCGCAGGGCACGCTCGGCCCCATCGCGATGATCGCCGCGCTGTCGGTGTCGTCGGCGATCGTGGACGTCAGCCCGTTCTCCACGACCGGCGCGCTGCTGGTCGCCAACGTGCGGGGCATGCCGAGGGACGACTTCTACCGCAGGCTGCTGGCGTACGGGGGCGCGATCGTGCTGGCCGGGCCGCTCGCGGCGTGGGCGGTGCTGGTGGCGCCCGGCTGGCTCGGCTGACCCACGCGATCTTCCGGTGCCGCCGCCGCGTGCCCCCTATCGCGCGGCGGCGGATCCCGGTTTGATCGGAGAACATCCGCGATCAGGGAGGACGACCACCCATGGCTTTCCAGCTCATCGTCATGTACCACCACCCCGAGGACGTCTCGGCGTTCGACGAGCACTACGACTCGGTCCACGCCCCGATCGCCGCCCGCCTGCCGGGGCTGCGCTCGTACACGGTCATGCGGCCCGCCGCCGTACGCGGCGAACGCCCGGCGTACCACCTGATCGCCGTCCTGACTTTTGACGACGAGGACGCCTTCAATGCGGGAATGGCCGGCGAGGAAGGCAAGGCGGCGGTCGCGGATCTGGCCAGCTTCGCCGGTGCCGGGGTCACGATGGTGACGGGACCGGCGGACGCGGTGGTCTGACCTTCCTCCCTGCCTCAGCAATGGTCCAGATGGCCATGTGGACAATGCCCGGACAATTGCTGGATGGTCATCTCATGGCGCATTTCCGATTAGCCGGCATGGTGAATGGCGGAAGGAACATGACAACCGGGGACATCGTCATGTGACGAGCGCACTGTGGGTGACGAGGCACTGCGGCCGACGAGCGCCCGTCGCCGGTCCGGAAGCGTCCGGGGGGCCGCTTCCGGACCGGCTTGTGCTTTTGCGAGCTTTCGCCTCGGCCACAACCAGGAGGAAACCCGCCACAAATGGCGCACCCTCTGGGAACAAGCCACCACCCCCGGACCCGGCCCGACCACCGACCCCACCCTCCCCGTCCACCACAACGCGCGCCGCCCCACCCGCTAACGCGATGACAGGGTCCGGCCCCACCGAGGACGCGACCGCGACCACGGGGACCGACGGCACCCCGCTCATGGCCGACAAGCGCCCCATCTTCCTTGACGTCACCGTGGCCTGACGTCACCGTGGCCTGACGTCACCGTGGCCTGACGTCACCGTGGCCTGAGGTCAGCGGTAGGCGGCGGCCTGCAAGGTGTAGAGGTCGGCGTACAGGCCGCCCAGGGTCATCAGGGTTTCGTGGTCGCCCTGCTCCGTGATCTCGCCGTGGTCGAGGACGTAGATGCGGTCGGCGTAACGCACGCTGGCCAGCCGGTGGGTGATGAGCAGGACCGTGCGGCCGTCGGAGTGGGAGCGGACGCGTTCGAACAAGGCGTGCTCGGCACGGGCGTCGAGGGCGGCCGTGGGTTCGTCGCAGATGAGCAGGACGGCGTCCCGGTGGAAGCCCCGCGCGACGGCGATGCGCTGCCACTGGCCGCCGGACAGCTCGTGGCCGTCCTTGAAGCGGCGGTCGAGCAGGGTGCGGTAGCCCTGGGGCAGCTCGGCGATGACCTCGTCGGCGCCGGCGACCGAGGCGGCGGCGTGGAGGGCGGCCTCGCCCTTGTCGGTGCCCATCGTGATGTTGTAGTGGGCGGCGAGCGGCCAGCGGGTGTGGTCCTGGGCGATGACGGCGGTGCGCAGCCGCAGGTCGTCGGGGCTGACCTGGCGCAGGTCGACGTCGTCCCAGCGGACGGTGCCCGTGTCGGGCTCGTAGAGGCCGGACAGGATTTTGGCGAGGGTGGTCTTGCCCGAGCCGTTCTCGCCGACGAAGGCGATCACCTCGCCCTGCTTGATCTCCACCGACACCCCGCGCAGGGCCGGGCGGTCGGCGCCGGGGTAGGTGAAGGTGACGTGCTCGGCGGTGATGCAGGAGAAGCGGCCGGGTGCGGGAAGGGGGCGCGGGCGGGTGACGCGGCGCTCGGCCTCGGCGCAGAACTCGAGGAAGTCGGTGAAGTAGAGGCCCTGCTCGTAGAGGCGGTTGGTGGCGTACATGAGGTTGGCGAGGGAGTTCTGGCCGGAGCGGATGGCGAGGACGGCGGTGCCGGCGACGGCGAGCGGGATGGCGGCGATGGCCAGCAGGACGCCGAGCGCGACGTAGACGAGCGCGGTGCCGATGCCGCCGAGCGCCTCGCCCACCAGCCTGGCCACGGTCTGCCGGCGGGCGAGGCCGAGCATGACGTCCTGTTCGGAGCGGGCCACGATGTCGTACAGGCGCAGCAGGAAGCCGCGCATGGTGAAAGAGCGCACCTCGGCGGCCGACGAGCGCTCGGCCAGCAGGTCGGCCATGATCCACTTGCGGCGGCGTACGGGGATCAGGGCGTACATGGCGGCGTAGCGCATGCGGGCGGTGCGGACCGCCGCCCAGGCGTCGGGCAGGACGGCGAGCAGCAGCAGCGGGAGCAGAACGGGGTGCAGCACGCCGAGCACGCCCGCGGCGGCGGCGATGCCGACGGCGGCGGTGACGACGTCGACGGCCGAGCTGACCACGGAGTCGGGCACGGTCACGCCGCGCGTGGTGGCGCGTTCGAGCGAGTCGTGGAAGTCGGGGTCGTCGTAGGCGACGAGCTCGACCTGGCTGGTCAGGCCGTAGAGGCGCTCTTCCGTGAGCCGGGAGATCTGCGGGGTGAGCCGGGACTGCGCCCAGCCCGCCCCGGCTTGGACGGTGGTGCGCAGCACGGCGGCGGCGCCGACGAGGGCGAGGCTGGGCAGCGCCGCCATGACCCGGTCGGGGGTCGGGCCTTCGCTGAACAGCGCGGTCAGCACGCCGGTGGTGGCCAGCAGGCCGAACGCGGTGAACAGCCCGCCGAGCAGGCTGAGCGAGACCGTGGCCAGGGTGTCGCGGGGGCTCGCCTGCCAGGCCATGCGCAACGCCTGGCCGACGAGCGAGGGCAGCCGTCTGGCGATGGTCAGGAAGCCGACCTCCGCCATCTTGTCGGTGTGGGCGCTCCAATTGGGAACGGTGAGTTCGCCGATGTCGAGCGGCTCGTTCTGCATGCTTTGAGTGTGCACGCGGGCACCGACGGTTTCCGGTGGCGGCGAGGGTCGGCTTTTGTGAGGAGTTCGACGGTGGTCAGGGGACTTGTCATGTAAGTTTCACCGCCGGTTGACGGCCGATTTGAACGTTGTAATACTCCGTGCGATTCATCCCCCGTTCCATCTGCTTTCCACCGCATAAATGCGCAGGTCAGCAGTTTTGTCGCAAATGAATCGATTCATGGGAGCGGAGTATGTCCAGCCGAAAACTCCTCACCGGTCTCGCCGCGCTCGTGCTCGCGGCGGGCACACTGTCCGGCCCGGCCGCCGCCGCCGCGACGCGCTCCAGCAAGGCGCTGGCCTGCGGCGACGGCTCGTACAACGCCGAGGCCGTGCTCAGCGGCGGCACCTGGACCGCGCGCAACGGCTCCAGGACCGTCTACACCGGCGGCAGCATGCTGTCGGCCATGCAGGCCGCCGTGAACAGCCTCACCGCCGGCCGCACCTCCAAGCAGCGCGTCGTCGTGCGCGGCTCGGGCTCGATGAGCGCCGGCTCGCGCCTGTCGCTCCCGAGCTACACGGTGCTGGACGTCTGCGGCACCGTGAACGTGACCGGCTCCGGCTCGGGGGACCAGGCCGTCGTGTACGCCAGAGGCGTCACGGACGTCGAGGTCCAGCACCTCAACGTCACCGGCGCCCCGCTGTACGGCATCTTCGTCCGCAACGGCGTCAACGTCACCCTCGGCCAGATCGACCTGCGCCTGTCCAGGGGTCTCGGCATCCGCATCGACAACCACGGCGACCGCAGCGTACGGACGAGGAACGTGCGCATCGACAACGTGTACGTCTCGGGCACCAGCACGCACGGCGTGGAGACGTACGGCGTGGACGGCCTCACCGTCGGCACCGTCACGGCCAGGAACACCGGCCACTCAGGCCTGCTCCTGAACGACACCGTCAACGCCACGGTCGGCACCGTGGACGCGCAGAACGCGGGCACGGGCACCGGTTACGCGGCCTTCCGCATGGCCAACAGGAACGGCAGGATCGGATCGGGCTATCCCACCAACATCCGCGTCGACCGGGTCATCGCGCGGGGCGGCGGCCGGGGCGTGTTCTGCGTCTCGGAGAGCGGCGGCGCGGTGATCAACCGGGTCGACATCGCCCAGACCGGCAACAACGCCATCCTGATCGAGAACTGCTACAACGTGAACATCGCCGCCCAGGGCGGCAGCGTGCAGGGGCCGGGCGACATCAGGCTCGCGGCCCGCTCGGAGTTCCCCAACACCTCCGACATCGTCATCCAGAACCTCACCGTGACGAACTCCGCGATCAACGAGAACCCGTGCGGCGTCAACACGACCTTCAGGAACAACACGCTGGTCAACAGCCGCCAGACGATCTGCTGAAGGGCCATATCACGGCGATAGGGGCAATCTGATACCTCTTCCGGGGCTGGTGGGGCGCATACCGTCGCAAACACCCCCACTCCCCCGGAGGAGGCTCCGTGTCGAAACGCCTTCGCATCGCCCTGTCCGCCGTCCTGAGCCTGGCGTTCCTGCTCGTCACCGCGCCGGCGCAGGCCACCGCCCTGGTCACGGTCATCCGGTACGACGCGAGCCGCGCCGCCGAGTTCAGCGCCACCGTGGACCAGGCGGCCCAGGTCTGGAACGCCAGCGTGTCGAACGTCCGGCTGGTCCGCGGCACCCCCGCGCACTTCGTCGTCCTGGCCGACAACGGCTGGCCCCGCGCGCTGCCCACCGGGCTCGGGCGCGGCACGGTCTGGATGGGACGGCAGGCCGTGAACCAGGGCTACTACCCGCTGCGCATCGCCACCCACGAGATCGGCCACATCCTCGGCCTGCCCGACCGCCGCACGGGCCGCTGCACCGACCTGATGTCCGGCTCGAGCGCGCCGGTGAGCTGCCGCAACGCCAACCCGAGCGCGGCCGAGCGGGCCGAGGTGGACCGCAACTTCGCGGGCGCCACCCCGCAGGTCGAGTTCGGCACGCTGCACGTGGACCGCTGACCCGGGCGGCGCGTCCCAGGCAGGGTCCCCCGGCCCGGCGCCGGGGACCGTGCCGCGGCGGAGACAGTGACAGGAGGGGCGGCCCCGCCCACCGGGGCCGCCCCTCCCTCGCCGCTTCCGCCGTCAGACGGGAGCGGCTTTCCGTTCAGTCGCAGGTGTAGCCGGAGGGGAGGGCGGTGTCGCCGTTGGGGCGGCTCGCCTGGAAGCCGAAGGACGTGCTCGCGCCCGCCCCCAGCGTCCCGTTGTGCGGCGCGTTGCGCGCCGTGACGGTCCCGCCGCTCACGCTCACGGAGGCGTTCCACGACCCGGTGATCGTGTGCCCGGCGGGCAGGGTGAAGGTGGCGGTCCAGGACGTCCTGGCGGCGCCGCCGTTGGTGACGGTGGCCTGGATGACGTACCCGTTGCCCCACTGGCTCTGCGTGGAAGGCGTGACCGAGCAACCGCCGCCCGTGCCGCCGCCGGACGTCGTCAGCGTCACCGTGCCCGAGCGGGGTGAGCGGTTGCCCGCGGCGTCCCTGGCGTAGACGGCGAAGGTGTAGGAGGTGTCCGGCGACAGGCCGGTGATCGTGGTGGCGGTGGTGCTGACGGAGGCCGCCGGTGACTCGGCGGAGCCCTGTAAGCGGACCACGTCGTACCCCGTCACGCCGACGTCGTCGGTGGCGGCGGCCCAGGTGAGGGTGGCCGAGGTGGAGGTGACGCCGGAGGCGGCGGGCGTGCCTGGCGCGGTGGGCGGGCTGGTGTCGTCCTCCTCGCCGCCCGGCTCGTACGTCAGCCCGAACCCCTGCGGGAACAGCGGCGTCTTGCCGTCACCGGCGTTGATCGGCTGCTGGGACGCGCTGCTCATCCAGGTCATGGGCAGCTTCCCGGAAGGCTCGACGGCGCCGAACAGCACGTCCGCCACTCCCTGTCCCTCGGTGCCCGGCAGCCAGGCGGCGACCAGGGCGTCCCAGCCGGGCAGCTGCGCGGCGATGTCGAGCGGCCGGCCCGAGACGAGCACCACGACGAGCGGCACGCCGGAGGCCCGCAGGGTGGCGAGCGTGTTGAGGTCGGTGGAGTCGAGGCCGAGGCCGCCGGGCCGGTCGCCCTGCCCCTCGGCGTACGGGGTCTCGCCCACGACCGCGACGGCCACCCGGTAGGAGCCGTCGATGCCGCCGCCGTCCCTGCTGTAGGTGACGGTGGCGCCGGAGCCGACGGTGTCCCTGATGCCCTCCAGAATCGTGGTGCCGGGGGTGATGTCGCCGGACGAGCCCTGCCAGGAGATCGTCCAGCCGCCGCTCTGGTTGCCGATGTCGTCGGCGCTCTTGCCGGCCACGAAGATCTTGCCGCCGGTCCTGGCGAGGGGCAGCAGGTCGTTCGCGTTCTTCAGCACGACCTGCGACTTGGCGACCGCCTCGCGGGCCAGCGCCCGGTGCGCGGCGCTGCCCACGGTCGAGGTGTACGACCGGTCGGTGAGCGGCTCCTCGAACAGCCCGAGCTCGAACTTCTTGGTCAGGATCCGGCGTACGGCGTCGTCCACCCGGGCGGTGGTGACGCGTCCTGCCTGCACCTCGGCGCGCAGCAGCTCGATGAAGCGGCGCCACTCGGTGGGCACCATCGCCATGTCCACGCCGGCGTTCACGGCGGTGCGCACGTCCTGCGCCGAGGTGCCGGGGGCGCCGTCGATCTGGTCGATGCCGTTCCAGTCGGAGACCACGAAGCCGTCGAAGCCCAGCTCGCCCTTGAGCACGTCGGTGATGAGATAGCGGTGGCCGTGCAGCTTGGTCCCGTTCCAGCTGCTGAAGGAGATCATCACGGAGCCGACGCCGCGCTCGACGGCGGCCTCGAACGGCGGCAGGTGCACAGCGCGCAGCTCGGACTCGGACACGCGCGCGTCGCCCTGGTCGGTGCCGCCCGCCGTGCCGCCGTCGCCGAGGTAGTGCTTGGCGGTGGCGAGCACGGACGCGGGGCCGTTCAGCGTGTCGCCCTGGAGGCCGGTGATGATCGAGGCCATCTCCGAGGGCAGGTCGGGGGTCTCACCGTACGACTCGTACGTGCGGCCCCACCGGTCGTCGCGGGCCACGCACAGGCAGGGGGCGAAGTTCCAGTCGATGCCGGTGCCGGCCACCTCCTCGGCGGTGGCGCGGCCGATGCGCTGGACGAGGCCGGGGTCGCGGGTGGCGCCGAGCCCGATGTTGTGGGGGAAGATCGTGGCGCCGACGACGTTGTTGTGGCCGTGCACGGCGTCCACGCCGTAGACGAGGGGGATGCCGAGCGGGGTGGCCAGGGCCGCGTTCTGGAACCTGTCGTACATGTCGGCCCAGCCGGTGGCCGTGTTCGGCGACGGGGCCGAGCCGCCGCCCGACAGCACCGAGCCGAGCCGGTACGTGGTGACGTCGGACGTGCTGACCGAGCCGCGCTCGGCCTGCGTCATCTGGCCCAGCTTCTCATCCAGCGACATCCTGCCCATGAGGTCGTCGACCCGGGTGGCGACAGGCAGGCTCGGGTCCTGATAAGGCAGAGCCGCCGCACCCATCACAGCGGCCGTCGCCGGCGAGGGCGCCGTCAGGGTCGTGGCGAGGAGGGCGAGCACGACGGCCACACCCGCCCGCCTCTTTCTGCTCGGGTTGCTGCTCATCGCACGCTGCTCCGGCTGGCTAGAAGGGATATGGGAGCGCTCCCAACAGCACTGTAGGTCACGATGCCCGAGTTTCCGCGCCGCGTTCGACGCGCCGCCCCGGCGACGGCGGGCACCAGCGGAAACGGGCCGTACGCCGGTGAAACTTTCAGCTCCTCTTGACCGGCGGCGAGGCCGGCCGGGCCCCGGTTCAGGCGACACTGTCCGCCGTCACTTCCACCTCAGGAGGCCCTCGATGGCGTACGGATCCCTGGCCGGCTACGGCGGCGGCGTGGCGGTGGCCGCGCTGGCCGGCGGTCACCCCTGGCTGGTCGCGCTCTGCGCGTCGATCGCGCTGGGCACCGCCTTCCTGGTACGCGCCCGCTTCCGCCGCGACCGCACTCCCCTGTGCCCATGAAGGACGCCAGGTACGCCGGCCACCCGAGGCTCCTCGCGCTCCTCGTCGCCGGCGTCACCGCCTGGAGCCTGACCAGGCTGCTGGAGGCCCTGCCCGGGGACGACGCCGGCCCCACCACCTGGCTGCTCGCCGCCGTGCTCCTGTGGTGGCTGCCCCTGTCGTGGTGCGAGCGCAGGATCGTCGCGCCGCCGGGCGAGCGGGCCGGTCTGGACACGCTGCGGGTGACCGTCCAGGTGCCGGTCTACAACGAGGACCCTGAGGCGCTGCGCGCCTGCCTGCGCTCGGTCCTGGCGCAGAGCAGGCCGGTCACGCGGGTGCGGGTGGTGGACGACGGCTCGCACGTCCCGTACGACGACGTCCGCCACGCGTTCGAGTCGGAGGCGGCGGTCCGCGGCGTCGAGACGACCTGGGATCGCACCCCGAACCGGGGCAAGCGCCACGCCCAGATGCACGTCCTGGCCGAGGACGACGGCGACGTGTTCGTCACCCTCGACAGCGACTCGGTGCTCGACCGGCACGCCGTCAGGGAGGGCCTGGCCCCGTTCGCGGACCCGCGCGTGCAGTCGGTGGCCGGTCAGGTGCTGGTGCTGAACCGGACGGCGGGCCCGATCGGCCGGCTGACGGGCCTGCTCTACCTGCCGTTCACGCTCGGTCTGCGCAGCGCGGGCTCGGTGCTGCGCAGGGTGACGCTCAACTCGGGCGCGCTGGCCTTCTACCGGGCGAGCGTGGTGCGCCGGTGCGCGGGCGCGTACGAGAACGAGCGCTTCCGCGGCCGGCCGATGCAGATGAACGACGACTCGCTGCTCACCTTCCACGCTCTGCTGGCCGGGCGGACCGTGCATCAGCCGTCGGCGATGGTGTTCACGCTGGCCCCGGCCCGCCTCGGTCATTACGCCAGGCAGCAGGTCCGGTGGATGCGCGGCACGGCCGTACGGCACCTGTGGTGGCTGCGGTACCTGCCGCTGACGAGCGTCGTCTTCTGGACCACGGTGGCGCAGCACCTGCACCTGCTGCTCATGGCGGCGCTCCCGGTCGTGCTGCTGGCCGACAAGGGAGTCGATTGGGGCGCGGTGGCGGTGGCCGGAGCACAGGCGGGGCTGGCCATGAACTACGTGATGGCGCTGCGGCTGTTCACGGTGCGGCGCGCCGACGAGAGCACGGGGGCGCGGCTGCTGGCGTTCGCGCTCGCCCCGCTCGCCGCGCTCTGGCGGCTGGTGGTGCTGCGCCCGCTGCTGGCGTACGCGGTGCTGACGTGTCACCGGGTCGGCAGCTGGGGCACCAGGGGCGGCGTGGAGGTCGGGCTGACGGAGGGAGAACAATCCCTTTCCTGACAAGATCGCGGCGTGTATGTTCGATCTGAAAGAAAGTTTCACCCTTGGAGGAATCATGGGCAAGAAGCTTCAGATGCTGGCATTACCGCTCGCCGCCGCCGTCGTGGCGGCGCTCGGCACGCCGGCTCAGGCCGCCGAGGGCTACGACCGGTGCCAGGAGGGCCACTACTGCATGTTCTCCGGCCTCGACGGCACCGGGGACGTCATCCAGATCAACGCCGACACCCCCGACCTGGCCGCGCTGGGCATGGCCGACCGCGCCAAGTCCGACTGGAACCGTACGGACAGCCTCATCTACCTCTTCTCCGAGGCGAACTACGACGGCTGCGCCGCCGTCACCTTCGCCCGGGACAAGGGCAACTTCTTCTCCACCTACCGCGACTTCTTCGACTCCGTGCGCTTCGACGGGCCCGGCGGCCCCTCCTGCGGCATCACGGTCAAGAGCGGCGCGGCCGACTCCCACGGATGACGGCCCCCCGACACGGGAAGACCCCCGGCCGGAGCAGCTCCGGCCGGGGGTCGCCCGGTGAGAGAGGGTCAGCCGGTGAAGCCGACCATCGTCCAGTCGTAGGTCTTGTAGCCTTCGGCGCCCAGGTTGGCGAGCGTCTTCTTGGCGGCCTGGATGTCGGGGCGCTGGTACAGCGGGATCGTGTGCACCATGTCCCAGATCATCTTGTCGGCCGCGTTGGCCTTCTCGATGGCCTTGGCCGGGTCCATCTCGCCCACGGCGTCATCGATGGCGGCGTCCAGCTCGGGGTTCTCCGACTTCGGGAAGTTGCTCTCGGAGCCGGTCTTGTAGATCTGCGGCAGCGAGCCGAGCGGCAGCGGCGTGCCGATCCAGGAGAACGGCACCAGGTCGAAGTCGCCCTTGATGATGTAGTCGGTGAAGAACTTGTCATCGGGGACGGCGCGGATCGACAGCTTGATGCCGGCCTCGGCCAGCATCGCCTGGGTCAGCTCACCCTCGGTCTTGGCGTACGGCACGCCCGCGGGCACCACGAAGGACAGCTCGAACTCCTTGCCGTCCTTCTTGCGGGTCGCGCCCTCGCTCTCCTGCTTCCAGCCGGCCGCGTCGAGCAGCTGCTTGGCCTTCTCGACGTTGTACTTGCCGAGGTCGCCTGAGTTGTCGACGTAACCCTTGTGGTTGTTCATGAAGACGTGGTTGCCGAGCGTCTGCAGCGGCCAGTCCATGTCCTTCAGGTCGGACTGCGTGATCACGTCCCGGTTGATCGCGTAGGCCACGGCCTGGCGGACCGACTTGTCCTTCAGGAACTCGCTCTGGTTGTTGACGGTGATGTGCCGCCAGTTGGGGCTGAGCGCCTTGCGGATGTCCACGTTCGGGACTTCCTTGGCCCGCTTGAGGTCGGCGGGGCTGCCCGGCGGGATCTCCACCATGTCGATCTCGCCGTTGGCGAAGGCGTTGACCTGCGCGGCGGGCGTCTCGATGGTACGGAAGATGACCTTGTCGAGCTTGGCCTTCTTGCCCCACCACTTGTCGTCACGCACGACGGTCAGCGTCTTGGTGCCCTCGTCGATGCTCTCGACCTTGAAGGGGCCCGCGGTGACCGGAACCTTCTGCAGGTAGTCCTTGTCGAACACGTCGGGCGAGTCGATGTGCTTGGCCGGCATGAGGGGCGAGAACAGGCCCTGCCACTCCGGGTACGTCTTGGAGAAGGTGACGACCACGACCCGGTCCGAGTCGCCCTTGGCGACCGACTCGATCCGGTCCCAGCCGTCGGTGGAGGCCGGCTTGTACTTCTTGTTCTCGCCGTTCTGGGCCTTCCAGGCCGCCTCGAAGTCCTTCCAGGTGATCGGCTCGCCGTCCGACCAGGTGGCCTTCTCGTTGATGGTGTAGGTGATGACCTGCTTGCCGGACGCCGTGTCCACCTTCACGTCGGTGAGGTAGTCGGGGTTCGGCGTGAAGTTGGCCTCCTCGTCCGCCAGCATCACGCTCGGCAGGAAGGTGTCACGCATCTCCGTCGTGTCGGCCTGGTTGCCGTCCACGTGGTACGGGTTCCACTGGCTCGGCCACTGGCCGACGGTCAGGGTGAGCGTGCCGCCGTCCTTCACCTGCTCGTAGGGAACGGGGTTGATGCTGATGGCCGGGGTCTCCGACATCTGCTGCTGAGCCTGCTGCGACTGCTCGGCGCTCGGCTGCTTGGTCTCGGAACCGCCGCCACCACAGGCCGCCACGGCCATGGCCAGGACCGCCAGCCCAGCGGCCGCACGGTGATGAACCTTCACTCTTCCTCCTGATTGTCCGAGGCCGTGATGACCTCGACTTCCTCCGCGTAGTGGCAGGCGGCGCCGTGATCGGCGCTCGTCAGCCGGGCAACCGAGGGCTCTTCGTCCACACACCGCTGCCGCTCACCCTCACTGAGCCGGGCGAACTTGGGGCAACGGGTGCGGAACCTGCATCCAGACGGCGGGTCGGCCGGGCTGGGCAGGTCGCCTTCGAGCAGGATCCGCTTGCGGGTGCGTTCCATCTCGGGGTCGGGCAGCGGGATCGCCGACAGCAGGGCCTGCGTGTACGGGTGCGCGGGCCGGTCGTAGACGTTCTCCACCGCGCCGATCTCGGCGATCCTGCCGAGGTACATGACGGCCACCCGATCCGCCAGGTGCCGTACCACGGCCAGGTCGTGCGCCACGAACAGGTAGGACAGGCCCAGCCTGTTCTTCAGCTCCTCCAGCAGGTTGATCACGCCTGCCTGGATGGACACGTCCAGGGCCGAGACGGGCTCGTCCAGGACGAGCATCTTGGGCTCCAGGGCCAGCGCGCGGGCGATGCCGATGCGCTGCCGCTGGCCGCCGGAGAACTGCTGCGGGTAACGCTCGGCGTGCTCCGGCGCGAGACCGACGAGCTGCAGCAGCTCGGCGACCTTGGCGGCGACATCCTTCTTGCCGTGCGCGCGCAGCGGCTCGGCGATGATGTCGCCGATCGGCATGCGCGGGTCGAGCGCCGCCATGGGGTCCTGGAAGACGATCTGCAGGTCCCGCCGCAGCTCGCGGCGGGCCGCCTTGTCCAGCTTGCCGCTGTCCTTGCCGAGCACGACGACGCGACCGTCCTGCGGCGGCTCCAGCTGCATGATCTGCTGCAGCGTGGTGGTCTTGCCGCAGCCTGACTCGCCGACCAGGGCCAGCGTCTCGCCCTCGGCGATGTCGAAGCTGATGCCGTCGACCGCGTAGACGGTGCCCACGCGGCGCTTGAAGATCGCGCCCTTCATCAGCGGGTAGTGCCGCTTCATGCCGTCGAGCTCCAGCACGGTCGCGCGCTCGGCGCGCGGCACGCGGACGACGTCGCTCGGCGGGATGACCGGCACGGGGAACACGTCCGCCCCGGTCAGGCCCTTGTGCTCGATCTCGTGCGCGCGGATGCAGGCCACGTGGCGTCCCCCGCCGAACGGGGTCAGCGGCGGCTCTTCCTCGTCGCACATGTCGACCTTCATCGGGCAGCGCGGCGCGAACGGGCAGCCGGGCGGCAGCGAGGCCGGCGACGGCGGGTTGCCCTCGATCGGCACCAGCGGCCCCTCCTCGCCGTCGACCCTGGGGATCGAGGCGAGCAGGCCCATCGTGTACGGCATCCGCGGCCGGTAGTAGATGTCGTCCACCGGCCCCTGCTCGACCGGGCGGCCCGCGTACATGACGAGCACCCGGTCGGCCATGCCGGCGATGACGCCGAGGTCGTGGGTGATCATCACGATGCCGGCGCCGGTCTCCTGCTGCGCGGTCTTGAGCACCTCCAGGACCTGCGCCTGGATGGTGACGTCGAGCGCGGTGGTCGGCTCGTCGCAGATCAGCAGGTCGGGGTCGTTGGCGATGGCCATGGCGATCATCGCGCGCTGGCGCATGCCGCCGGAGAACTCGTGCGGGAACGCCTTGGCCCGCAGCCGCGGGTTGGGGATGCCCACGAGGTCGAGCAGGTCCACGGCGCGCTTGGCCGCCTTGTCCTTGCCCACCTTCTGGTGCACGCGGACGGCCTCGGCGATCTGGTCGCCGATGGTGTAGACGGGCGTGAAGGCCGACAGCGGATCCTGGAAGATCATGCTGATCGCCTTGCCGCGTACCTTGATCAGCTCGTCTTCCTGCATGCCGAGCAGCTCTTGGCCGTGCAGCTTGACCGAGCCGTCCACCACCGCGTTCTTGGGCAGCAGGCCCATCACGGCCAGCGACGTCACGGACTTGCCCGAGCCGGACTCGCCCACGATGCCGAGCACTTCGCCGCGCTCGACCTCGTAGCTGACGCCGCGCACGGCCTCGATGCCGCCGGGGAAGGTGACGGTGAGGTCCTTGACCTCCAAGATGCTCACAGGTTGCTCCCCGGGTCGAGTGCGTCACGCAGCCCGTCGCCGATCAGGTTCACGCTCAGCACGAGCGCGACCAGCAGGCCGGCGGGGAAGGCGAACAGCCACGGGTAGCCGGTGGCGTTGCCGGCGCCGAGCGCGATCAGCGTGCCGAGCGAGACGTCGGGCGGCTGGATGCCGAAGCCGAAGAAGGACAGCGCCGCCTCGCCGATGATCGCGCCACTGACGTTCAGCGTCGCGTCGATGATCAGCAGCGACGACAGGTTGGGCACGATGTGCCGCATGATGATCTTCCAGCGCGGGATGCCCATGTAGACGGCGGCCAGGACGTACTCGCGCTCGCGCAGCGAGAGCGTCATGCTCCGCACCACCCGTGAGGTGATCATCCAGGAGAACGCGGCCAGCAGCACCACGAACCACAGCCAGGACGCGCCGTCCTTCAGCTGCGGCGAGACGATCGCGATGATGAGGAAGCTGGGCAGGACGAGGAGCAGGTCCACGCCCCACATGAGGGCCTTGTCCACCCAGCCGCCGAAGTAGCCGGCGAACGCGCCCACCAGCGCGGCCAGGCCGGTGGAGATCAGCGCCACCAGCAGGCCGATGACGATCGACTTCTGCATGCCGCGCAGCGTGACCGCGTACATGTCCTGGCCGATCGAGGTGGTGCCCCACCAGTGGTCGGCGCCCGGCGGCGACAGGAAGGCGAGGAAGTCCTTGTCGGTCCAGTCGTACGGGCCGATGAAGGGGCCGACGTAGGCCAGCGCCACCAGCAGGACCAGCGCGATGACCCCGTAGCGGGCCTGCTTGTTGCGCAGCAGGCGCCTCAGGACGACTTTCGATCGCATCTTCTAGCTCACCCGCACCCGTGGATCGAGGGCCGCCACCAGCAGGTCCGACAGGAACGACGCCGCGAGCACGCACACCGCGGCGAAGAAGGTCACCGCGGCCACCGAGTTCACGTCGTTCTGGTTGATCGAGTCGACCAGCCAGGCGCCCATGCCGTGCCAGGCGAAGATCTTCTCCGTGAACGTGGCGCCGGTGAACATCGTCCCGAACGCGAACGCGAAGTACGTCGCCGACGGGATCAGCGCCGTGCGCAGCGCGTGCTTGATGAGCGCCGTCCTGCGCCGCAGGCCCTTGGCCATCGCGGTGCGGACGAAGTCCTGGTTCAGCACGTCGAGCATCATGTTGCGCTGGATCCGGCTGTAGAACGCGATGGAGCCGAGGCTGAGGGAGATCGTCGGGAGGATGAGGTGGTTCAGCCGGTTGAGGAACTGGTCCCAGCCGGAGAGCCGGGGGTCGTACTCGCCGGTGTACTCGATCAGCGTGAACCCGAGCCCTCTGTTGAGGTTGTACGTCGCGATCGCCAGCAACGTGGCCAGCACGAACACCGGAATCGCCATGATGACGAAGGAACTGACCCCTATTAACCGATCACTGAGCTTGTACTGCTTGACCGCGGAGATCGCACCCAGCGCCACGCCCACCGCGAACCCCAGCAGGGTGCCGATGAGCAGGAGCCGGAGGCTGACCATGACCCGGCGGCCCATCTCGGCGTTGACCGAGCCGCCGTTCCAGGTCTTGCCGAAGTCTCCGGTGATGACGCCCGAGGCCCAGGTCGCGTAGCGCTCGAGCACGGGCGTCTTGTCGTTCAGGTTGTAGGCGTCAAGTGTGGCGTCGATGGTCGCCTCGGGAACCGGGGGCTGCCGCCCCTCGTACGCCCCTCGCGGATTCATGGTGGTGGCCGCGAGCATGTACGCCAAGCTTGCCGCGATAGCGACCAAGATCACATTTATCGCCAACCTGCGGAGCAGGTACTTGCCCATCACTCTCCGTTCGCGTTGACCGAGGGCGCGAACCCCTCGCGGAGCGACGCCTCCTCAACGGAAATCCCATCTCACATCGCGAAATTCACGTGACGTCAAGATGACTGATCACCGCGCAATATATAAGCAAAGCGATAACAGTCAGAATCGTGAAATATAACGGTCAGGTCACTCGCAATAGATCGTCACAGCCCGCTCCGGGACCCGGAAAACACGGGGCTACCTGCGGAAATGTGGCTGATCAGATGGCCGTTCCGCCGCCTCTCGCAGGGGCTTGTGTCACAGAATCCGGACATCAATTGACGGCCCGGATCGATGATCAACATCATATTCGGAGAGGCGCCGCTGTGAGCCTCAATCGATCTCCGCGAGCACGGCGGCCACGTCGTCGTAGGACCGCGCGACGCCGTCGTACTCCCCGTGACGGTGGCGCTCCAGCCGGACGGCGCCGAGATGGCGGATCTCGTAGATCAGCGAGCGCCAGGCCGCGGCGGGGGTGCGGTCCTGCTTCCCGTACGTCTCCCAGAACGCCAGCCGCTCGTCCTGCTTGGCGTTCGCCATCCTGATCGTCCAGTCGGCGGCCGGGTCGCCCCACCACGTACGGTCGAAGTCGAGCACCCCGGTCAGCGTGGGCTCTGGCGCGTCCTTCGCGATCATGGTGTTGACCGTCCACAGGTCACCGGTGAGCAGGCGCGGCTCGGTGACCTCGTCGAGCACGTCACGCCGCTCCTCCGCCAGCGCGGCGGCCTTGCGCAGGTCGGCGGCGTGCAGGCCGGCGTCCTCGGCGTCGGCGGCCAGCTGGCGCAGGGCGCCGGCCACGGCCTCGCTCCACGTCCGGTACGCGGGCGCCGCCACCGGGCCGAACGCCGGGCCGCGCACGTCGTGGATCTTCCTGGTGATCTCCCCCATCGTCCTGAAGAAGCTCGTCCAGGTGGGGCGAGGGTAGCCGGGCAGGCCGTCGGGGGCGGGCACGCCGTCCAGGAGCGTCTGCACGAGGTAGTCGCGGCCGATCAGCTCGTGCGACCAGTCGGCGGCGATGATCCTGGGCATCAGCGGGGCGATCGGGGCGAGGTAGGGGGCGGTCGCGTACTCGTTGCGCATCAGCTCCCGCTCGGAGCGGGCCTGACGGGCGGGCTCCGGCGCGAACCGCATCACCACCGGCCGGTCCCGCCCCTCGATCGTCACCTTGTACGTGGTGTTGTACATGCCGAGTCCCAGCTCGACCGCCTCCACGGCGTCGCGGCCGAAGACCCGGCGGCTGATCTCCTGGAGGTGGGCGGGGGTCACGGGCTGCTGGAACGCCTGGGTGGGGCGCTCGATCGGCTGGAAGTGCATGCCGACCATCATCCCGCCCAGCGGCCACCGTCCAGGGTGGGAACGACCCCCTCGGCCGCCCGGAGAAAGAAGTCCTCCGCCCCCACTTGCCCGCCTTTGAGCGCCACCTCCAGCCCATCAACCGCCGGATCGTCGGAGGAGAGCACGCAAACGGGCCCACCCACCGCCAGGGATCCGACCACGTCCAGCGCGTAGGCACCCAACGCCGCCACCACCTGCCCCGAGGTGTCGCCCCCGGCCACCACCACCCGCCGCGTCAACCCACCCCGCACCGCGACCACAGCCACCCGCCCCAGCATGTCGCCGATGCCTTCCGGATCACGAAGAGCCCCCAGGGTGGACTGCACGATGGTGTGCCGCCCCGCCCGCAAACTCTCCTCCGCCACTGAGAGCCCCTTGGCCACATCCACCACCTCCCACCCGGCTCGTGCGGCGGCCGCGATCTGCCGCGCGGTAACGGAAGACCGGCTTCCGGAAACCACCAACACCGGCGCCACCGCCCCCAGCACCGACCGCCCGGCCGCTCCCGGGCTCTGTCCGACCGGTCCGGGCCCGTGTCCCATGGACGCCCGCCGCTCTGCCGCCGCCCACGCCAGCGCCTGGCTCAATCCACCGGACCCCACACACCACAGCACCCGCCCGGCGGGGACGGCCCCCGAGCCCGAAGACCGACCGGCGGGGAGAGGCCCCGAAGGGGAGGACCGACCGGCTGGGAGAGGCTCCGCAGGCGGGGGCCACATGGTGGAGAGGAGGAGGTGGCCGAGGGTGTGGAGGTGGGCGTCGGTGGTGGCGTCGGCGATGAAGGCGTCGTCGTCCCGGCGGGCGAGGTACTGCTCGGGCGTCGCGTCCGCCGGCAGCCGGCCGACCCGCCCAGCGCCCTGCTCGGTGAGCCGGACCCGCAGGTCGGCCTCCGTGGCAGGGGTGACCGGATGGTCGCGGGCCGGAGGGTAACGGTCGAGTCTGAGCACGTCATCGCCATAGCGGACGAAGTGGTTGGCGTACCAGGTGTAACGCCCGAACTCGGGCTGCGCGGCCAGCACCGGCACCGGCTCTTCAGCGAGCCCGGTGCGGCGCAGGGCCGCGATGACGGCCCCGATGCTGCCCCGCTCGGGCGCGGAGTCGAACGTCGAGCAGACCTTGTACTGCACCACCGCCGGCCCGAGAGCAGCCACCGCCTCAAGCGCCGGCAGCGCGACCGCCACCGGATCCTCCGCGGCCCTCGCCGTGGTGGCGACCCCGATGACGTCGGTGCGATCGTGCAACCGCCGCACATCGGTGACCAGCGACCCGCTCAGCCCAAAGCGCCTGAACTGCCACAAGGCGTCCGTAGCCCCGGTGAAGTCATCAGCAACAAACCCGAAAAGCGTCACCACACCACCCCTGAGCGGACGCTTCTGAAGGGGTGGGGTGGGGTGGGAGGGTGGCCGGCTCGGACGGGCGGGTCATCGGGGGACTGCTTCGCCGAAGTGGGTCAGGGCGCGGGTTAGTTCAGGGGTGTCTGTCTTGTCCAGGGGGGTGCCGGAGGTCGTTGCCGTCCAGGCTTGGCGGATGCTGGTGACCCCGGCTGCGGGGCCGTCGGGGTGGCCGAGGATGCCGCCGCCGGCCAAGACCAGCAGGTCGTCTGTGCCTGTGCGGGCGAAGGTGACGGGGGCGGTGCCGGCCCATTGGGCGGAGGAGAGGACGGGCAGGCAGGGGAAGCCGCCGAGCAGCGGGGTGCGGACGGCGGTGACCGTCGAGGCCACCTCGTCGTCGGTGACGTAGAACTTGCTGTGGAAGCCGCCGCAGTGGAGGTGGTCCACGCCGGCCAGGCGGGCCAGCTTCTGGTACGCCACGTACCCGATCCCCAGCCCCGGGTGCCGGGTGAGGGCCCCGATGCCGGTGACGTGGGCGTGGATGGGGACGCGGGCGTGGCGCCGCAGCATGGCGACGGCCGGGAGGCCGACGACGTTGAGGTTGACCATCACGCAGGTCCCGCCCGCGGCCACCACCAGGTCGTGGTTGCGCAGCATGCGGTCGGGCTCGTCGCTGATGTTGAAGGCGTACATGGGCCGCCGCCCGGTACGCCGTTCGACCTCGTCGAGCGCCCCGGTGACCGCCTTGACCCGCTGGGCGAGCGGCGCGGGCGGGCAGTCGGCGTTGACCTCGTCGTCCTTGATGAAGTCGGCCCCGGCCAGCCCCAGCTCGCGCACGAGCGGCACATAGTCGGCGGGCCGCAGCCCGACGTTGGGCTTGACGATGGTGCCGATGAGCACCCCGTCAGGCCGCCCGACGAGCCGCCTGGTGCCTTCGACGGCGTACGCGGCCGGCAGGTAAGCCGCCCCGAACGCGGCGGGCAGCTCCAGGTCGACGAGCTTGAGCCCGGCCGCCTCGCGCAGCTCGTAGAGGTTGCCGGCGACGACGGGCAGCAGGTTCGTCAGCGAAGGCCCGGTGTTCTCCAGGGGAAACCCGATGCGGACGAGCGCCGCCCGCAGGGGCCCGTCACCGCGCGCCCCCGGCAGCGGCTCGGAGATCGGCGGCGGGACCTCGGTGATGTCCAGCACGACGGCGCCGTGCCGGGCGCGTAGCTCGTCGGTCTCGCCGGCGACGCTGACGAACGTCCCGGTGCTCTGCTCCCCGGCGATCGCCCCGACCGCCTGGTCGAGCGGCAGCCGGGTGACGACCTGGTACGTGGCGACGGTCAGCTCACGCATGCAGCTCCTTCGCGAGGTGCTCCATGGCCAGGGGCGGGCTGGCCAGGATGGGCACGGGCGAGACGACGGCGTCCGCGACCCTGGCCATGGACGCCTGGGCGAGCACGATGACGTCCACCTCCCCGGCCAGCTCGGTGAGGGCGGCGGCGACGCGGGCGTCGTGGGTGGCGGCGTCGCCGCTCATCAGCGCCTCGAACGCGCCCTCGCACAGCCGGGCGGTGAGCGTGACGCCGGCTCCTGCCGCTTCGGCGCGGCGGCGTACGAGGTCGGCGGTGGGGTCGAGGGTGGTGGCGAGGGTGGCGATGACACCGATCCTGCGCCCGATGGCGACGGCGCGGTCGGCCATGGGCCGGTCCACGCGGGTGACGGGTACGCCGGTCAGCGGCTCGGCGGCCTCGACGGCGGCGCCGATGGACGAGCAGGTGACCAGGATGCGGTCGGCGCCCGCCGACTCGGCGGAGGCGATGTGCCCGGCGACGCGGCGCGCGGTGTCAGGGGTGAGGCGCCCGGCGGTGACGGTGTTCTTGATCAGGCTGTCGTCGACGATGTTGAACGTCTCGACGCCCGGCAGGTGCCGCGCGCACAGGCCGGCGAAGACCGGCACGAGCGTGGCCGAGGTGTGGATGAGTCCCAGGGTCGTCATGGCCGCTCCCTCGCGAACGGGGGGTGGAGGTGGGTCGAGGTCGGCAGATGTCGAGATATGTGGGGGATATGTCGGTCAGCGCCTTACGGCGGGCTACCAGCCTCACAGCATGCTGCCAGCCTCACGGCAAGCTACTACCGGACCGCGACTCTGTGAAGACTTCATCAGATGAAACTCGAACTTCATCTGATGAAGGGTCTAGGAATTCGGCCGGGCTCGGGATAGCGTGCGGGTCCGTGGCTACTGATCCCCGCAGTGACGCGGCCCGGCACGTCCAGGTCGTACGCGCGCTCGGCGCCCGCATCGTCAACGGCGAGCTGACGCCGGGCACCTCCATCCCCATCGAGGAGGAGCTGGTCGGCGAGCTGGGCGTGGGCCGCTCGGCGGTGCGCGAGGGCGTGAAGGTGCTGGCCGGCAAGGGTCTGCTGGAGACCAGGAGGAGCGCGGGCACGATCGTGCGGCCCCGCGAGTCGTGGAGCCTGCTCGACGCCGACGTGCTGAGCTGGCGCTTCGAGCCCGAGCCGCGCCCCGAGGACATCCGGGTGCTGGCCGACCTGCGGGTCGCGCTGGAGCCCGGCGCCGCGAGGGTGGCGGCCGAGCGGGCCGACGCGGCGGCCCTGCGCCGCATCGACGAGGCCCTGGCCGCGCTGTACGCCACGGCCGACGACCCCGAGCCGTTCATCGAGGCCGACCTGGCCTTCCACCAGGCGGTGTTCGCCGCCGCCGACAACGACCTGCTGCTCTACCTCTACGACATGATCAGCATCGCCCTGCGGTCCGTGCGCCAGGTGCACACCCGCTCGGTGGCGCACAACAAGGAAACGCTGCCGAACCACGAGCGCGTGGCCCAGGCCATCAGGCGCCGCCACCACCGCAAGGCCGAGGAGGCCATGCGCACGGTGGTCGAGGTGGCCCGCGCCGACGCCGAACAGCACGTACGTCTCTGCTGCTAGAAATGAGCCTCCCCTTGGACGTCCTCATCGACGTCGACGGCCCGGTGGCCGTCGTCACCCTCAACCGACCCGCCAAGCTCAACGCCATCACCCCCGACATGGCCGCCGCGCTGCGCGCCTGCCTGACCAGGGTGGACGCCGACCCGCAGATCAGGGTGGCCGTCCTGACGGGCGCGGGCGAGCGCTCGTTCTGCGTCGGCAGCGACATCCGCGAGCTGGACGAGTACGCGACGCCGTGGGAGTTCCGCAACCGCGGCGACTACGGCGACGCCGTCCGCGCGCTGCGCAAGCCGATCATCGCGGCGGTCAACGGGTACGCCTACGGCGGCGGCCTGGAGCTGGCGCTGGCCTGCGACATCCGGCTGGCGTCCGAGACGGCGACGTTCGCCGCGCCGGAGATCAAGCTGGGCTGGATCGGCGGCAGCGGCCAGTCGGCGCTGCTCGCGCACGCGGTGGGGCCGAGCAACGCGGCCATGATGCTGCTGACCGGCGACCCGATCGACGCCGCCCGCGCGCTGTCGTGGGGCCTGGTCACCGATGTGCACCCGCAGGACAAGCTGATGACGGCGGCCAAGGAGCTGGCCGCCACCATCGCCAGGCGTCCGCCGATCGCCGCGCAGACCGCCAAGGCCAACCTGGGCGCCGCCTACTCGATGCCGCTCGACCAGGCCATCAGGTACGAGCGCGACCTGCAGACCGTCTGCTTCGCCACGGCCGACGCCGCCGAGGGCAGGGCCGCGTTCGCCGCCCGCCGCGAACCCGTCTTCGAGGGACGCTGACATGGGCGTGCTCGACGGCTACCGGGTGATCGACCTGTCCATCGCGATGGCGGGGCCGCTGGCCGCGATGCGGCTCGGCGACCTCGGCGCCGACGTGGTCAAGGTGGAGCCGGTCACGGGCGAGTGGCAACGTCATGCCCCGGCGGGCGGCGCGACCGGCAACAAGGTCAACGCCTCGTTCCTGTCGCTCAACCGCAACAAGCGCAGCCTCGCGGTGAACCTCAAGTCCGAGGCGGGCCGCGAGATCGTGCACCGGCTGGCGGCGACGGCCGACGTGTTCCTGCAGAACTACCGGCCGGGCGTGGCCGAGCGGCTCGGCATGGACCACGACACGATCAGCGGGCTCAACCCGTCCATCGTGTACGTCTCCATGTCCGGCTACGGCGAGACCGGGCCCTATGCCGCCCGCCCGGGCCAGGACCTGCTGCTGCAGGCCATGAGCGGGGCCATGCTGAGCACGGGCAGGCAGGGCGACCCGCCGGCGCCCGCGGGCTCGTACGCGATCGACGCCATCACCGCCTACAGCGCCTTCGAGGGCGCGCTGGCCGCGCTGCTGCACCGCGAGCGGACCGGCGAGGGCCAGCTGGTGAGCGTGAACATGCTGGACGCGGCGGTCGCCGTGCAGATGCAGGAGCTGTCGATCTTCACGGTCGGCAAGGTGCCGCAGCGGCGCGGCCGCGAGCCGCACGGCCACACCTACATCAGGGCCCCGTACGGCGTCTTCGCCACGAAGGACGGCCACGTCGCGCTCGGCATGCCAAGGCTGGACGGCGTGGCCGTGGCGCTCGGCCTGCCCGAGCTGGCCGCGATGGACGGCGACGCCGACGGCCACACCAGGCGCGACGAGATCACCGCGCTGGTGGCCTCCCGGCTGCCCGAGCGCACGACGGCGGAGTGGCTGGAGATCTTCGCCCGCCACGACCTGTGGGCGGGTCCGGTGTACGGCTACGCCGACCTG
Organism: Nonomuraea sp. NPDC049421; assembly: GCF_040677005.1. Taxonomy (NCBI): domain Bacteria; kingdom Bacillati; phylum Actinomycetota; class Actinomycetes; order Streptosporangiales; family Streptosporangiaceae; genus Nonomuraea; species Nonomuraea sp. NPDC049421. The sequence continues at coordinate 52,827 of NZ_JBFAQA010000001.1, read as the reverse complement.
GTCGCCGACCCGCAGGTCGAGCACAACGGCTCGTTCGTCACCTACGAGCACCGCACGGAGGGCACGGTCACCACGCCCGGCTTCCCCTACGGCCTCAGCGCCGCCCCTCCGGAGGTGCGCAGGGGCGCGCCGCTGGTGGGCGAGCACACCAGGGAGCTGCTCGCGGAGCTCGGCTACCCGGCCGAGCGCACCGCCGAGCTGGTGGCGGAGGGCGTGCTGGCATGCGAGGACTGACCTGGGACCATCCGCGCGGGTACGCGCCGCTGGAGCGGCTGACCCGGCTCGACCAGGCGGGCGAGCACCCGTACGGGCGGGTGCCCGAGCCGATCAGGTGGGACAGGCAACCCCTGGAGGGGTTCGAGTCGGAGCCGATCGCGACGCTGGCCGAGACGTACGACGTGCTGGTGATCGACCATCCAGGGCTGGGCGCGGCGGTGGACGCGCTGGTGCCGATGGAGGAGCTGTTCGCCGCTGAGGAGCTGGCCGGGCTGCGGTTCGCGGGCCGGTCCTGGGAGAGCTACCGGCTGGACGGCCGCCAGTGGGCGCTGCCGCTGGACGCCGCCGCCCAGGTGGCCGCCGCCCGGCCGGGCCTGCGGGTGCCGGGCACCTGGCCCGAGGTGACCGCGCGGGCGCGGGGTGCTCGCATGGCGCTGTGTCTCGGCGGGCCGCACGCGTTCCTCATGTTCTGCGCGCTGACCTGCGGCGACTTCCTGGACGAGGAGACCGGCGAGCGGGCGCTGGAGCTGATGGCCGAGCTGCTTGCGCACGCGGACCGCGAGGTGTCGCTGCTCAACCCGATCGGCGTGCTGGACGCGATCACGGCGGGCCGGATCGACTGGTGTCCCCTGCTGTACGGCTACGTCACGTACCCGCTGGCCTTCTCCGACGCGCCCGTCTGGCCCGGCGGTCCGCCCTGCAGCGTGCTGGGCGGCACCGGCCTCGCGGTCTCGCGCCGTGCCCTGGACGAGCGGGAGTCGGTGCGGACTCATCTGCTGCGGCTGACGTCGGAGCCGGTGCAGGCCGGGCTGTTCCCCGCCACCGGCGGGCAGCCGGCCGCGCACTCCGTCTGGGAGAACGGCGACGGCTTCTACCGCGACACCCGCGCGACCTTGGAGGCCGCCTGGATCAGGCCGCGCTTCCCCGGCTACATCGAGCGGCAGCGGCGCTCGTCCGCGATCGTCCGCGACGGGCTGCTGGCCGGGACACCGCCCCGGCGCCTGCTCAAAGACCTGCACGAGCAATGGAGGACGACATGACCACGGCGCTCGTCACGGGAGCCGCCGGCGCGCTCGGCGGCGCGATCGTGCGCCGCCTGACCGCCGACGGCCACCGGGTGGCGGCACTCGACGTCGACGCGGGCGGCCTGACCGGCGCGCTCAACCTGAAGACCGATCTGCGCGACCCGGTCGCGATCGAGGCCGCGTTCGCCGAGACGGCCGAGCGGCTCGGCCCGGTCGGCATCCTCGTCAACAACGCCGCCGTCTACCCGGCCAGGCCGTTCCTGGAGGTGCCGCCCGCCGAGTACGACGAGGTGGTGGCGGTCAACCAGCGCGCCTACTGGCTCTGCGCGCAGCACGCCGCCCGGCAGATGCTCGATCTCGGCGGCGGCGCGATCGTCAACGTCGCCTCGATCACCATGCACGGCGGCTGGTCCGACCTCGCCGCGTACGTCTCGACCAAGGGCGCGGCGGCGGCGCTCACCCGGGCGCTGGCCCGCGAGCTGGGCCCGCGCGAGATCAGGGTCAACTGCGTCTCGCCCGGCGCGTTCCCGACGGCGGCCGAGGAGATCCACGAGGACCTGGAGGCGTACAACCGCATGGTGCTGGAGCGGCAGGCGCTGCAGCGGCGCGGCACGCCGGACGAGCTGGCCGCCGTGGTGTCGTTCCTGACCGGCCCCGACGCCTCCTTCGTCACGGGCCAGACCATCGAAGTCAACGGAGGGTGGGTGATGGCATGATGCCGAACCGCGGCCGGCTGGCCGAACTGACGGGCGATCCGAGCGCGGCCGGCGGGGTCCGGCTGGTGACGCTGGGCGACGGCGTCGAGCGCGGCATCAGGACGCTGGAGTTCCGCACCGGTTCTGGGCTGGCGTTCGACGTGCTGGTGGACCGGTGCATGGACATCGGGCACGCCGAGCACGCCGGGCGCGCCTTCGGCTGGCGCTCCCCCACCGGCTTCCGGCATCCGGGGCTGCACGAGAACAACGACGAGGACGGGCTGTCGTGGCTGCGCTCGTTCTCGGGGCTGATCGTGACGGCCGGGCTCGACCACACGCTGTTCGGCGGCGACGTGCCGGCCGAGGGCTACCGGTATCCGCCGCGCGCGTCCGTGCGGCACGGGCTGCACGGCCGGGCCGGGAACCTGCCCGCGCGGCTGACCGGCTACGGCGAGCGGTGGGACGGCGAGCGCTGCGTGCTGTGGGCGGAGGGCGAGATGCGGCAGGCGGCGGTCTTCGCCGAGAACCTGCGGCTGGTCCGCCGGATCGAGGCCGACCTGGGCGGCGACGAGATCCGGCTGACCGACACGGTGACGAACGCCGGGTTCGAGCCGACGCCGCACATGTACCTGTACCACATCAATCTGGGCTGGCCGCTGCTCGACGAGGGGGCCAGGCTGGAGGCCGACGTCCGCGAGACGCTGTGGCAGAGCGACAGCGTCGCCGAGCAGAAGGCCGACCACGTCGTCTTCCCCGGGCCGGCCCCGGGGTTCGTGGAGCAGGTGTACGAGCACGCGCTCGTCCCGAGACCCGACGGGCTGCACCGGGTGGCAGTGGTCAACGACCGGATCGGCATGCGGGTGGCCGTCGAGTGGCGGGCGGCGGAGTTCCCGTACTTCTTCGAGTGGCTGAACCTGCGCTCGGGCAACTACGCGGTCGGGCTTGAGCCCTCCACCCACCACGTGGCGGGCGACGCCGCGGCCCGCCAGGACGGCAGCATGATCTGGCTGGGCCCGCAGGAGTCACGCAGCTACCACACGACGTTCAGGGTGGAGGCCGCCTAGATCCGGTACGCGCGGCGGGCGGTCCCGGCGAAGACGGCGGCCCGCTCGTCCTCCGACAGGCCGGCGCACAGCTCGCCGGCGGCCGCCACGACCTGGTCGTAGCGGGCGGCGAGCAGGCAGACCGGCCAGTCGGAGCCGAACATCACCCGCTCGGGCCCGAACGCCTCCAGCACGGTCTCGGCGTAGGGCCGCAGGTCGGACACCCGCCAGGACGCGCGGTCAGCCTCGGTCACCATGCCGGACAGCTTGCAGTAGACGTTCGGGTACGCGGCCAGCTCCCTGATGTGGCCGCGCCACGGCTCCAGCTCGCCGCTCGCGATCGGCGGCTTGGACAGGTGGTCGAGCACGAACGTCAGCTGGGGCAGCGCGGCCACCGTCCTGATCGCGGAAGGGAGCTGGTGCGGCAGCGTGAGCAGGTCGTACGCGAGCCCGGCGGCGGCCACGCCGGCCAGCCCGCGGCGCACGCCCGGCCGGTCGAGCCAGGCCGGGTCGGGCTCGGACTGCACGCCGTGGCGCACGCCCACGAGCCCCGGCGGCAGCGCGGCCAGCGTGTCGGCGACGCCCGGCGCGGTGAGGTCGATCCATCCGACCACGCCGGCGACCAGCTCGGACGCGGCTGCGAGCGCGAGGAACTCGCGGGTTTCGTCGAGGTCGGGCAGCACCTGCACGAGCACCGTGCGCGTCACGCCGGCCGCCGCGGCGTGCCCGGCGAGGTCGTCCAGCGTGTACGTGCGCCGCACCGGCGCCATCGGCTCGGGGTCGAGCCAGGCGTGCGGCCGGGCCGCCAGGTCCCAGACGTGGTGGTGTGCGTCGATACGGCTCACGGCTTTCCTCCGATGTTTCAACGAAACTACGCCGGGTCTGGACAGATATCGGCAGTGTGACGTAAAGATACATCCCATGTATAGGGCGATTCTCGCCCTTGGCCCGTGCTCACGGCAGTGCGCACCCGGCCCTGACCCCGCGCAGCCGGCTCGTCGCCCCCGGGCGAGCTTCCATCCCCCACCCACCGAACAGGAGCAACCGTGACCAACGACGGCTACACGCGCCGAGGCGTGCTCGCGACCGGTCTGACGGCCGCCGCCGGATCCCTGCTCGTGAACGGCGTCGCGGCCGGCCCCGCCTGGGCCGCCGCCGGCGACGACGCCCTGACCCTCTGGTACACCCGCCCGGCCGCCGAGTGGCTGGAGGCGCTGCCCGTCGGCTGCGGCCGGCTGGGCGCGATGGTCTTCGGCGGCGTGGCCACAGAACGGCTCCAGCTCAACGAGGACAGCATCTGGGCCGGCGGCCCGCACACCTATGACAACCCCGAGGCGCTGGCCGCGCTCCCCCAGATCCGGCAGTGGGTGTGGGAGGACAAGTGGAAGGCGGCCCAGAACCTGGCCGACCAGAAGTTCCTCGGGCAGCCCAGCGAGCAGGCGCCGTACCAGGTGCTCGGCGACCTGACGCTGACCTTCCCCGGCTCAGAAGAGTTCACCGGCTACCGCCGCGAGCTGGACCTGACCACCGCCGTCACCTCCGTGAGCTTCGTGCGCGACGGCGTGCGGCACACCCGCGAGGTCTTCGCCAGCAACCCCGACCAGGTCATCGTGGTCCGGCTCAGCGCCGACCAGCCGGGCTCGGTGACGTTCCAGGCCGCCTTCTCCAGCCCGCAGAACGTCACCTCGTCGGCGGCCGGGCGCGACACGATCGCGCTCGACGGCGTCAGCGGCGACACCCAGGGACTGAAGGGCGAGGTACGCTTCCGCGCCCTGGCCAAGGCGGAGGCCAGGCGCGGCACCGTGCGCACCGAGGGCGGCACGCTGTCGGTCGAGGGCGCCGACGAGGTCACGCTGCTCATCTCCATGGGCTCCAGCTACCGCAGCTACCGGGACGTCGGCGGCGACCCCGCCGAGGTGGCCGGGCGGTATCTCAAGCGGGCGAGCGGGCAGCCGTACGAGGTGCTGCGGCTCAAGCACGTACGCGACTACCAGGAGCTGTTCGGCCGGGTGTCGATCGACCTCGGCACGTCCGACGCGGCCGCGCTGCCGACCGACGAGCGCATCGCCCGCCGGCAGCTCGACACCGACCCGCAGCTCGCCGCGCTCTACTTCCAGTACGGCCGTTACCTGCTCATCTCCTCCTCCCGCTCCCCCGGCCACGCGGCGAACCTCCAGGGCGTCTGGAACGACTCGCTGACCCCCGCGTGGGAGTCGAAGTACACGATCAACATCAACCTGGAGATGAACTACTGGCCGGCCGCGCCCGGCAACCTCATCGAGTGCATGGACCCGCTCTTCGACCTCATCAAGGACCTGTCGGAGACGGGCGCGAAGACCGCGAAGACGCAGTACGGCGCCGAGGGCTGGGTCGCGCACCACAACACCGACGGCTGGCGCGGCACCGCCCCGGTGGACTTCGCCTTCTACGGCGTCTGGCCGACCGGCGGCGCCTGGCTCTGCCTGACCCTGTGGGAGCACTACCTCTACACCGGTGACGAGCGGCGGCTGCGCGAGCACTTCCCGCTGATCAAGGGCTCGGTGGAGTTCTTCCTCGACACGCTGCAGACCGACCCCAGGTCCGGCTACCTGGTGACGAACCCGTCGCACTCCCCCGAGGTCGGCCACCACGAGGACGACGACGAGAACGTCAGCATCTGCGCGGGCCCGACCATGGACATGCAGATCCTGCGCGAGCTGTTCGGGGCCTTCGCCGAGGCGTCGGAGGTGCTCGGGGCCGAGCCTGAGCTGGCGGCCAAGGCGTCGGAGGCGCGCGGGCGGCTCGTCCCCAACCAGATCGGGCACCTCGGGCAGATCCAGGAGTGGCAGGAGGACTACCGGGGCGACGCGGCGCTGTCGCGCAGCCGGCACATCTCCCACCTGTGGGGGCTGTTCCCCGCGCACCAGATCGACCCCAGGCTCTCGCCGGAGCTGGCCCAGGCCGCGCGGCGGACGCTGGAGTTGCGCGGCGAGGCCGGCGCCGGGTGGTCGCTGGCCTGGAAGATCAACTTCTGGGCGCGGCTGCTGGACTCCGTCGAGGCGTACAAGCGGCTGTCCAACCTGCTGGTGCCCGCGCGGACCGCGCCCAACATGTTCGACCTGCACCCGCCGTTCCAGATCGACGGGAACTTCGGCGGCACCTCGGGCATCACCGAGATGCTGCTGCAGAGCCACGCCGGCCAGGTGCACCTGCTGCCCGCCCTGCCCGCCGCCTGGCCGGCCGGGTCCTACCGGGGGCTGCGGGCCCGTGGCGGGTTCGAGGTGGACGTGGAGTGGGCCTCCGGCGCGCTGCGGCGCGGCCGGATCAGGTCGGACCTCGGGCGGCGGCTGACGCTGCGCACGGCGGGCCCTGTGACGGTCACCGAGCACGGCCGGCCGGTCAAGGCCGAGCGGCCGGAACCGGGCGTGATCGTGCTGGACACCCGCCGCGGCGCCACCTACGAGGTCACCCCGTCCGCCTGAACCATGACGGTGTCTTCCGTGCTCGCCACGTTCTTGGGGCGGGTGCGGGAGGCCTCGCCGCGGGCGTGCGCGGCGAAGAGCCGGGCGGCCTCCTCGGGGTCGCCCGCCGCCAGCGCCGCGACCAGGTCGTCGTGGTGACCGGCCATCGCGCCCCAGTCGCCGTCGTAGAGCGGGTTGCCCACGACGTGCAGGCTCCACAGGTTCGACTCGATCGTCCGCCACAGCCGCAGCAGGAAGGAGTTTCCGCAGGCCGCGCAGACCCGGCGGTGGAAGGCGAGGTCGGCGTCGCGGAAGGCGCCGATGTCGCCGTCGCGCGCCGCCTTGCGCATGGCCAGCACGTCGGCCGAGAGCTGGCGCAGCGTCTCGGGCTGGATGCGGGCGGCCGCGCCTCGTGCGGCATACTCCTCCAGCAACACCCTGATGTCGCGAACCTCCCGGGCCTGCTCGTCCGAGATCTCGGCGACGTAGCTGCCCCGGTTCGGATAGGAGATGACCAGGCCCTCGTGCGCCAGCCGCTTGATCGCCTCACGTGCCGGTGCCTGGCTGGTGCCGACCCGGCGGGCGATCTCGGCTTCCACCAGGCGCTGCCCGGCCGTCAGCTCGCCCGAGACGATCCAGCCGCGCAGCAGCGCGTAGACGCGGTCGGACAGCAGCTCTCTGGGCAGCAGGCGGGCGGCGGGCGGCGCGATCTGCTGCTCCTGCCAGATGCGCGCCACCGTGGACTGCGAGAGGCCGAGCTGGGCGGCCATCGTCCTGGTGGACGGCACGGCGGCGCCGTCGGCCGCGGCGGCGATGACCCGCTCGGCCTCCTGCCGCTCGGGGCTGCGCGGGCGGCCCGGCCTCGGCGCGTCGTCGAGCCCGTCGATGCCGCGCTCGACGAAGCGGGCCCGCCACTTGGCGACCGTGGCGGGGCTCACGCCGAGCCTGCTCGCGATCTCCTTGCGGGGCAGCCCCTCGGCACAGGCCAGGACGATGCGGCTGCGCAGCGCCGTCCCCTTGGCCGGCTCGCGCGCGGCCCACTCTCGCAGCGTGGCGAGCTCCTCGTCGCCCACCACCAGCCGCTTGTCGTCATCGGGTGCGTTCACGGGCCCACTTTAACGTACTTATGACTCAGTGAGCCGCTAGAAACGTTTTTGTAGCGTCACACATCCCCTTGACGACCCCATGTGACCAACGTATTAAATAATCGCTAATCGAGTACCGACCCATTAAAAGGCGTCGCAGATCTCGCCCCCTTGGAGGTGCGATGCGTTCCCCCCGACCGTCCCTCGCCCTATCGGCCCTCGGCTGCCTGCTCGTCCTGACCGGCTGCGGCGGGGGCGGCTTCGCCGGCGACTCCCAGGCGCAGCAGAACGAGGACGGCCAGGTCACCGTCCGGATGCTGGTGAACATCAGCCCGAACCTCACCCAGACGTACTGGGAGGGCCTGGTCAAGCCGTTCGAGCAGGCCAATCCCGGCATCGACGTCAAGATCGAGGCGCCGACCGGCAAGGGCGTGGCCGACACGCTGCCGCAGCAGCTCGCCGCGGGCAACGCACCCGACGTGGTCGAGACGCTGATGGCCGACGAGACGCTGGCCCAGCAGCTCCTCGACCTGACCGACCAGCCGTGGGCCAAGGACACGCCGCTCGCCGAGCAGGCCAGGCTGGGCGGCAGGATCTACACCGTCGGCGTCGGCGTGCAGGCCCAGTCGCTGGTCTTCTACAACAAGACCGCGTTCGACAAGGCGGGCATCAAGGAGCCGCCGACCACGTTCGACGAGTTCGACGCCGCGATGGGCCGGCTCAAGGACGCGGGCTACCTGCCGCTGCAGACCGGCGGCGACTTCCTCACCGGGCTGCAGCTGCTGCAGCTGTCCAACCCCAGCAGGGCCCAGCTTCACCCAACCTGGCAGCAGGACGTCAAGGCGGGCAAGATCAAGGCGGGCGAGTCGCTGCTGCCCTACCTGGAGCGCTACCGCACCTGGATCGACAAGGGGTACGTCGACAAGAACGCGCTCGGCATGAAGTACGCCGACGCCGAGACGAACTTCCTGTCCGGCAAATCCGGCATGTACGTCATGGGGAGCTGGTTCACCGCCACCGAGGCCAAGGCGAAGAAGGACTTCGAGGTCGGCGTCTTCCCCGCTCCGGTCGACAAGGGCCAGACCTACCCGGGTCCGCAGGGCGCGACGCCGGCGGCCCCGTACATGATCCTCAAGTCCACCCCCAACAAGGACGCCGCGCTCAAGCTCGTCCAGTGGCTCGTCACCGACCCCGGGGCGGTCAAGAGCCAGCTCGCCCAGGACGGCAACTTCCGCACCGGCGTCGAGCGCGACTTCACCCCGCTGGAGAAGCAGGTCCAGGAGATCCTGGACAAGGCGCCGCAGGGCGTGCCGCAGGGTGAGGGCTACGGCGACGCCACCCTGCCCAAGGGCTTCAACGCCGCGTGGAACACCGAGGTCCAGGGCCTGTACGTGGGCAAGTCGCCCAAGGAGGTCGCCGAGGGCGTGGACCGCTGGGTGGCCGCCAAGTCATGACGCTCACCCGGGAGGCACCCCCGACCGTGCGACGGCCCCTCGTGGGCGAGCGCTCCAGGCGCCGCACCGAGGGCCTGGCGACCACGCTGATGGTGGCGCCGGCGACCGTGCTCTACGTGGTCATGCTGATCGTCCCGGTCGGCCTGGCCCTCTACCTGAGCCTGACCGACTGGGACGGCTTCAGCGCGGACCCGGCCTTCGTCGGCGCCGCCAACTACGTCGACCTGCTCGACGACCCCGAGCTGCGCCGCGCGGCGCTGGTCACCCTGCTCGTCGCCGCGGCCGGCACCGCCGGGCTCAACCTGTGCGGGCTCGGCTTCGCGCTCCTGGTGAACGGCGCCTCCCGGCTCAACACGTTCTTCCGGATCGTGCTGTTCTACCCGCACGTGCTCAGCGCCCTGGTCGTCGGCTTCCTCTGGTCGGCCATCCTCGGCACCACCGGCGCGGTCAACAACCTCATCACCACGTGGGGCGGCGAGGTGCTGCCGTTCCTGTCCGACCCGGCGTGGGCCACCGTCACCATGATCGCGGTGCTGGTGTGGGCCGGGTTCGGCGTCAACGTGGTGCTCTACCTGGCCGGGCTGCAGGCGGTGCCGCACTCGCTGATCGAGGCGGCCCGCATCGACGGGGCCACGCGGTGGCAGGTGTTCAGGAACGTCACGCTGCCCGCGCTCGGGCCTTCGGTGACGGTGAACGTCGTGCTGTCGCTGGTGACGCTGCTGAAGACGTACGACCTGGTCGTCTCGCTGACGGCGGGCGGCCCGGCCGGGCAGACGCAGACCGTCGCCTACCTCATCCTCTGGAACTCCTTCCACGACGCCCGCCTCGGCTTCGGCTCGGCGCAGTCGGTGATCCTCATGGTGGTCACGGCGGCGCTGGCGTTCGTGGTGACCAAGCTGCGCAGGCGCGGCGAGCTGGCGGTGCACCAATGAGAAAGACGTTCCTCTGGGCGGCCGCCGCCTTCATGCTCATCCCCCTCTACGTGCTGACCGTCAACGCCTTCAAGGGCCAGCAGGACATCCTGGCCAACCCGTTCGGCCTGGGCGGCCTGACCCTCGAACCGCTCGGCAGGGCGCTGACCAACCCCAACTTCGACGTGGCCAAGGGCTACGCGATCACGCTGCTGTTCGTGGTGGCGGTCAACGTGCTGTCGGTGGGGCTGGCCGCGCCCGCCGCGTACGTGATCGCCCGCAGCCCCAAGCGCCGCTTCCGCGTCCTCATGCTGTTCTTCCTGGCCGGCACCTTCATCCCCGGCCAGGTGCTGGTCATCCCCGTCGTGTACGTGCTCAAGACCCTCGGCCTGATGGGCACCATCCGCGGGTTCGTGCTGTTCGAGACCACGCTCACGCTGCCGTTCTCGATCTTCCTGTACGCCGGCTACATCGCGACCATTCCCGCCGTGCTCGACCAGGCGGCGGCGGTGGACGGAGCGGGCAGACTGCGGACGTTCTGGCAGATCGTCTTCCCGCTGATGAAGCCCGCGGTCGCCACGATGATCATCCTGAACACCTTCTCGGTGTGGAACGACTTCGTGAACCCGCAGATCATCCTCGGCCCCGGCAGCGGCCTCTACACCGTCACCACCGGGGTCTACGCGGCGGTCAGCCAGTACTCCACCGACTACTCAGTGGTCTTCCCGACGCTGCTGCTGGCCATCGCTCCCCTGCTCGTCTTCTTCGTCTTCATGCAACGGCACATCATCAGCGGCCTCACGGCAGGAGCTACGAAAGGGTGACCATGCGCGAGATCAGAGCGACCGTACCGCTCGGCGCGCCCCCGGCCTGGGCGGTGCTGGAACGCCGGCTGTTCGACGCCCTCGACGAGGCCTGGCGGGCCTTCGCCGGCCGCTACTGCGGACCCGACGGGCGGCTGATCTACCACGGCCCGGCCGCCGACCGCGACGGGGCCGACGACTTCTACGAGGCGTTCTTCAACTGGCCGACCCTCTACCAGCTCGGCGGCGCCGACGACCTGCTCGGCGCGGCCAAGCAGCACTGGGAGGGCGTCACCGCCCAGCTCACCGAGCTGGGCTACCTGGTGGAGGAGTACGAGCGCGGCTACGACTGGTTCCACCAGGGCGAGTCGATGCTGCTGTTCTACGGCATCTGCGCCGCCGACCCGCGCGACGAGCGCTTCGCCGGGCGGGCCCGCCGCTTCGCCGAGCTGTACCTGCCGGGCTCGGCCAACTACGACGCCGAGCACGACATCATCCGCGCCCCGCACAACGGCGCCGTCGGCCCCCGCTACGGCCTGCAGTGGGAGTGGGCCTCCTACCACACCGACCTGGTCAGCATGCGGCCGTTCGGCCTGCCGCTGCGCGACCTGCCCGGCATCACCCGCTGGGAGGACCTCGGCGACCCGTGCAACGCCGCCCGCATGGGCGCCGCGATGAGCGAGCGCATCGGCCGCGGTGACGTCGCCGTCAACCTCGCCGCGACCAGCCTGGCCGTCAACGCCTGGCTGTACGACGGCGACGACCGCTACCGCGACTGGGCGCTGCGCTACATCGGCGCCTGGCAGCGCAGGGCCGAGGCCAACGACGGGATCATCCCCGACAACGTAGGCCCGTCCGGCATCGTCGGCGAGCTGCACGACGGCCGCTGGTACGGCGGCAACTACGGCTGGCAGTGGCCGCACGGCCTCTACAGCGTGGGCGCCGCCGCCGCGATCGCCGCCGTCAACGCCCACCTGCTGACCGGCGACGACGCCGCGCTCGCGATCGGCCGCGACCCCTTGGAGGCGGTGTACGAGCGCGCCACCCAGGGCGCCGTCACCCAGACCGAGATGAGCATCAGCGACCGCTGGCTGGCCGAGCTGGGCGACGAGGCGGGCAAGCCCACCATGCTGGTGCCCAACCGGCACGACGACTCCGGCTGGTTCGACTTCCAGCCGCCGCAGCTCGGCCTGCCCGTCTGGCTCTGGCACCGCTCGCTCGGCGGCGCGGACGCCGACCGGCTGGAGCGGCTGCGCCGCGCGTCCGGCTACGACTGGACGACCGTGCGGCCGTTCCGCAACAAGGAGGAGGCGGGGCACGAGGCGCCCTGGCTGGAGTACCTGCGCGGCGCCAACCCGGCCTACCCCGAGCTGATGCTCACCACCGCGCTCGGCCAGGTGCAGCGCCGCATGGCGCTCATCGAGGCCGACGACGCCGACCTCGCCACCATCCACGTGCACCACTGGCAGCGGCTCAACCCCGTGCTCACCGAGGCGCTGCTGCAGCTCGTCACCGGCACCCCTCAGGTGCTCTACAACGGCGGCCTGCTGCCCACCCGCCTGGCCTACTTCGACGCCGACCGCCACCGCCCCGGCCTGCCGCCGGACGTGGCCGCCCTGGTCAGCGCGGTCCGCGCGGACGGCGCCGTACTGGAGCTGGTCAACCTCGGCCTCAGCAGCACCCGCCGGGTCGTGGTGCAGGCCGGCCAGTTCGGCGAGCACGACATCGACCACGTCACCATCACCAGCTTCGCCGGTGACGGCTACCCGGGCGACCCCCGCGCCTACACCGCGCCCCCCATCCACGAGAGCGAGCAGGAGGTGCCGGTGCACGGCCCGCGGCTGCTCGTGGAGCTGCCGCCCGGCCGCCGCATCCGGCTCGACCTGCACACGACCGCGCGCGTCCGCACGCCGTCACACCAGCACTACTGAGGAGTCACATGGACGAGGCCATCTGGGATCTCCCCGTTCGCGGGTCGCTGCCCGCGGACCCCGATCCCGCGCTCATCGCGGGGCTGTCCCGGATCAGCTCGGCCACCGCCTGCGCCAAGCTGCACGCCCAGGGCATCCGGCGGACCTTCGTCGAAGGCCCGCGCCCCATCGCCCAAGGCCAGAAGATCGCCGGACGGGTCCGCACGCTGCAGTTCATGCCGCAGCGCGAGGACATCGCCTCGGGGCTCGGGCAGGAGTACGTCGAGCGGCACACGGCCCTGTGGCACGTGCTCGAGGACATCAGGCCGGGAGACGTGCTCGTGGTGCAGGCGTACGGGAGCGCCTACACCGGCTGCTTCGGCGACATGCTGGTCCGCTACTTCAAGCGCAGGGGCGGCGCGGGCATCGTCGTGGACGGCAGGATCAGGGACCTGCCCCGCGTCAGCGGCGTCGGCCTGCCGATCTGGTGCACCGGCGCCACCCCGCACTACGCCTCGCAGGCCGAGCTGTTCCCTTGGGCGTACGACGTGCCGGTGGCCGTGGGCGGGGCGCTCGCGCTGCCCGGCGACCTGTGCGTGGCCGACGACGACGGCGCCGTGGTGGTGCCGCTGCGCCGGGCCGGCCAGGTGCTGGAGGCCGCCGCCGACCACGAGCAGTGGGAGCGCTACAGCAGGGCCCGCATCGAGGAGGGCGGCGCACTGTCCGACTACTACCCCCTCACCCCCGAGACCCGCGCCGAGTACGAACGGTGGCGGGAGGTTAAGGAGAGCCAGTGATCCTCAGGTCCATCGGCGCCGTCGCGTTACTCCTGGGCGGCCTGACCACCCCGGCGACCACGTCCGCCGCCACCACCGCCAGGACGTGCGACTACTACGTGGCCACCACAGGCAGCGAGCGCGGCGACGGCAGCGCCAGGAACCCGTGGAAGACCATCGAGCAGGCCCGCGACCAGCTCAGGAACCCGAAGTACCAGAAGAACTGCGACATCGTGGTCAACGTCAAGGCCGGTGACTACGTCGTCGACAAGACCATCGAGTTCACCGACGCCGACTCGGGCCGCGACGGCCACACCATCACCTACCGCAGCGCCGACGGCCCCGGCAAGGCCCGCCTGGTCGGCGCCCGGCCGGTCACCGGGTGGGAGAAGTACAAGGACAACATCTACAAGACGAAGGTCGACCGGACCTTCTACACGCTCTTCGAGGACGGCGCCCGCGCCACCACTGCCCGCTACCCCAACAGGACCGCCGACGACCTCTGGTCGCCCTACCTGTTCTCGGTGACGCCCGAGGCCGAATACCAGGCCGTGCACAACTGGCTGTTCTTCGACCCCAAGGACATTCCGCAGGAGTGGGACGCCGACTTCGACAAGAACGCCCAGATGGTGGTCTGGTCGGGCGGGTCGTGGAGCTGGTTCACCGACCACGTGCCACTCGGCGGCGCCGACTTCCGCAAGAACTTCTTCACCCTCAACCACGACAGCCGCTTCGCCCTGGTCAACAGCCGCAGCGGCTCCCGCTACTTCGTGCAGAACACGCTGCGCTTCCTCGACCAGCCCGGTGAGTACTACTTCGACTTCGCCAACAGCGAGGTCTACTACTGGCCGAAGACCTCCATCGACAAGGTCATGGCGCCGACCGTGAAGACGATCATCTCGCTGGCCGGGTCGTCGCCCGACAAGCGGGTCGAGCGGCTGAACTTCGACGGGCTCGCCCTGCAGTACTCCGACTTCGTCAACTGGTACCGCTACGGCTGGAACTCCTCCGGCGACTCCGGCTACGAGCACAAGTACCCGATCTACGACCGGCAGATCGAGATGCCGCGCAACCGGTTCGGCATGCTCACCCTGGAGAACACCCGCGACATCGGCCTGACCAGGCTGCACATCTCCGACACCGGCTTCACCGGCATCTTCCTGCTCTTCGCGAACGAACGGGTCAAGATCGCCGACAGCCTGCTCGCCAACCTCGGCGGCGACGGCATCAAGGTCGAAGGCGGCTACCCCGGCGAAGGTGACATCTCCGGCCACCACACCATCAGCAACACCTACATCGACCACGTCGGCGAGCTCGTCCCCGGCGACGCCTCCGGCATCGAGCTGATGAGCACCGGCCACAACGAGGTCAGCAACGTGGTCGTCAAGCACAGCGCCCGCTACGGCATCAGCCTGGAGGTCCGCCCCGAGATCGCCAACGCCGACAACTACGCCAGAGGCAACCGCTTCTCCTACATCCGCCTTGAGGAGACCGGTTTGGACAGCGGCGACATGGGCGCCTTCTACACCTACGGTGTGCACAACGTCGAACCGCACGCCATCGACAACCACGTGACGCAGATGGTCATCGGGGACGTCATCAACGACCCCGCCGGCCAGATGCCCGACTCGGGAACGCGCGGCGTGCACATGGACGCCGGCGGCTGCGGCTTCTCCATCTCGAACGTCGAGGTGGGCGAGGTGAGCGACGACAAGTACCAGTCGTACCAGTGCAACGAGGTCACGAACGCCAACTGGCAGGACGACTTCGACCCCTCGAAGATGGAATACGACAAGATCGGCGTCACGAACACCTTCCCCTACCCCCTCCCGTCCTGACCACCTGACCATCCAGCCGGCGCTTGAGGCCGGTGCCCGGGGACGTCCGAACGGTTGAGGTCGCTGCCCGGCCCCGATCAGGCAGTTGAGGTCGGTGCCCGGCCCTGTCCAGGCGCCGACCACCAACCGCACGCCAACCGGCGGGGCCGGCCGACCGCCAAGCGCCGGTCGCGTCCCGCCAGGCGGCGCAAGCCGGCAGCCCGGGCAACCGGCAGGCTCGACCGGTCACCCAGCCCGGTCGGCCCACCGGTGGCCTCGGGCGGGCGCGTTCAGGCCGGTCTCTTTGACCGGGGCGTCGGGCCCGGTGGCCCGGCGCCCCATCCACCCCCGCAGGACCTTGTCTCCTGGAGGACCCGTGTCCGATTCCACCCCCCACGGCCGTACTCCTGCTCACCCCTCCGCCGCTCCCCCAGCGCCCGATCCGGCCTCAGGACCCGCTCCGGCCGCTCGCCCCGTGCCGGGCTGTCCGCCGGCTTCCGGACCCGCCTCGGCCGCTCGCCCCCTGCCCGGCGCTCCTCCCACCTTCCCGCCCTCCCCTACCGCTTCTGTGACGCGGCGGGGGTTTCTCGTGCTGGGTGGGGTGGCCACGGCTTCCGTTGCGCTGGCCGGGCAACCCTTTCCTTCCCCCGCTGCCGCTGCCCCCGCGCCCGGAGCCGGGTGGTTTCAGCGGCCTGAGGCTGGGGTGCGGCCGATGGTGCGGTGGTGGTGGCCGGATGCGCAGGTCACGCCCAGCGAGATTCGGCGGGAGGTCGATCAGCTGGCCGATGCGGGGTTCGGTGGGGCGGAGATCGCGGCTGTTCATCACAGCATCTCGGATAAATCCGTACTCGATCCCGCCAAGTACGGCTGGGGCACGCCCGCCTGGAACGCGGCCGTCGAGGCGGCGCTGGACCAGGCGGCCCGGCGGAGCATCACGATCGACCTGACCATCGGCCCCTCCTGGCCGGCCGCCGTCCCCACCATCACCCCCGAGAGCGAGGCCGCCTGCAAGGAACTGGCCCACGGCTCGGTGCAGGTGACCGGCGGGAGCACGTACCGGGGTCCGGTGCCGCCGCCCGCCGTCGAAGGGCGGAGCGAGCGTACGTTGCTGCTGGTCCAGGCGGCCAAAATCGAGCCCGCCCACTCGACCCGCGACGAGACCGGCCTCGACCCCGCCTCCGTACGGACCGTCCCGGTGGACGGCGACACGATCACCTGGACGGCCCCAGGCGACGGCGATTGGCTGCTCATCTCCTACTGGCAGCGCGGCTCGGGCCAGCGCCCCGAGTCGGGCCCGCACACCGCGCCCGAGGCGTACGTGGTGGACCACTTCAGCCGCACCGGCACCAAGGCGGTGATCGACTTCTGGGAGCGGCGGCTGCTCACCCCCAGCATCAGGAAGCTGCTGAAACGATCGGGCGGAGCGCTGTTCGAGGACTCGATCGAGATCGAGAGCGACGCCCTGCCGTGGACGCCGGAGCTGCCCGCCGAGTTCGAGCGGCGGCGCGGCTACCCGCTGACGGACGTGCTGCCGGTGGTCGTGCTGGCCGACGAGGACCCGGTGTTCGCGTTCGGCCCGGTGCTGACCAGGCACGCCCGCAAGGACTACTGGGAGACGGTGTCCGAGCTGTTCAACGAGCACCACTTCACCGCGCTGCGCGACTGGGCGCACTCGCTGGGGCTGCGGTTGCGGGCGCAGCCGTACGGGCTGCAGACCGACGCCATCGAGGCGGCGGCCATCCTCGACGTGCCCGAGGGCGAGTCGCTGGGCTTCAAGAACCTCGACGACTACCGCTGCCTGGCCGGCGGCCGGGACATGGCGGGGCGCGAAGTGCTGTCCTGCGAGGCGGGGGCGTACCAGGGCGGGGCCTACACGACGACGTGGCGCAAGCTGCTGCTGACGATGGGCGGCGCGTACGCGGCGGGGCTCAACCAGACGGTGCTGCACGGCTTCTCGTACGCGAGCGCGCCGGGCGCGGGATGGCCGGGGTTCGCGGCGTTCACGCCGTACGGGGGTTCGGTGGGGTACGCGGAGTCGTGGGGTCCGCGCCAGCCCACCTGGGACCACATCACCGACATTTCCCGATATTTCGCAAGAATCCACCTGATCATGCGGCAAGGGACACCTCGGGTGGACGTGGCGGTGTTCCGGCAGACCGGCTCCACCAAGACCGGCATCGGCGCCACCTGGTTCACCGCGAACGGCGTACCGACCGGCTGGACCCACCAGTTCGTCAGCGGCCCGCTGCTCGACCTGCCCGGCGCCCGCGTCAGGGACGGGCGGCTGGGGCGGCCCGCGTACAAGGCGCTGTTCGTGGAGGGTGACCGCTTCGGGGGCAACGAATGCACGATGACGCTGCGGGTGGCCGAACGGCTGCTCGCGTACGCCAGGGACGGGCTGCCCATCGTGCTGCTCGGCGCCTGGGAGTCGGCGTCGGTGCCCGGCGTACCCCGCGACGGCGACGACGAACGCCTGCGCGCCCTCGTCTCCGACCTCCTGGCCCAGCCCTCCGTCCGCCGCATCACCACGGTCGACGAGGTGCCAGGCGCGCTCGAAGCCCTCGGGGTCCGCCCCGACGTCCGGTACGCGACCCCGTCCACACTGCTCACCATGCGCCGGGTGGCCGGCCGGGTGGACTACTACTACCTGTGCAACGGCAAGCACCAGGAGAACGCCAAGCCCCCGGTCACCGCCATCGACCACGAGGTCACGCTGTCGCGTACGGACAGGAACGGCGTCCCGTACCTGCTGGACCCGTGGACCGGCCGGGCCGAGCGCATCGCCCGCTACACCGAGGACGCCGGCGGCATCCACCTGCGCGTCGCCCTGCACCCCGGCCAGGCCCGCATGATCGCCATCGGCCGCCCGGGCCTCTTCGGCGACCGTACGGGCACCGGCCCGCACGCCACCGCAACCTCCGCCGACCTGGTCCGCTACGTCAACGGCCAGCTTATGGTCCGCGCCACCGAGCCCGGCCGCCACACGACGACCCTCTCGACGGGCCGCACGGTCACCACCACCATCGACCCGCTCCCCCAGCCCATCGACCTGCGAACCTGGCACCTCAGGGTCCGCGACCGCCGCCCGGACGGCGACCACACCATCACCCTCGACCTCGACCGGCTCGCCCCCTGGCGCGACCTCCCGGGCCTGGCGGACGTCTCGGGCGTCGGCACGTACACGACCACGGTGCACGTGAACGGCCCCGCGTACCTGGAGCTGGGCGAGGTCACCGACACCTGCCGGGTCCGCGTCAACGGCCGCCTCCTCGACCCGGTGGACCTCCTCCACCCGGTCATCGACGTGGGCCCGCACCTCCAACGCGGAGAGAACACCATCGAGGTGGAGGTCGCCACCCCTCTGGGCAACCGCCTCCGCCAAGCCGACCCAACGGTATACGGCTCCCTCACACCCCAGGCATACGGCCTGCTGGGCCCGGTCCGGCTGGTGCCGTACGGCGAGAAACGGATATAGAAGTGGACTGATAAAAACCGGACTTCTACATCGGTCGCGAACAGTTGGCCGCCCAGCTCGGCAGCCCCGCTCCCCTGCGCTTCCCGTCGTGGCGCGAGGTCATCGGGGCGATCCTCGACCTGCGGACCTCCGCTCCCCTTCGCCGGCTGAATCGGCCGCAAGTCCACCGAGATCAGCCACCCGCTCGCCGTCCTGGAGGACGCCGGCCTGCTGGCGAAGTCCCCCGACATGATCAGGGCGGCACGGCCGCTCTCCCGGATCACCGAGCCGTTGATCACCTTCCACCACGCCGTGATGCGCCCGGCCAAGGCCACGTCGAACGGCTCCGGCGGGTCCGCGACCTGCTGGCCCAGCGCGGCTACAACACTCGATCGACGCGGCCGGTCTGCTGCAGCGCCGCCGGGTTCGCCCCCGATCTGCGCGCGGCGGAGGGCGGTGAGCTCCTGCTGGTCTCCCCCGAACGCCTCTACTCCTGAGGCCCTCCCCCTCTCGCCGGCGCGGGCCGGGTGCGGGCTCGGATCGTAAGCTGGGGGCGTGAGAGCCGAGGTGGGACGCGCATGGTGACGCGCAATGACGTGGCGCGTCTGGCGGGGACCTCGCCGGCCGTGGTCTCGTACGTGATCAACAACGGGCCCAAGCCCGTCTCCGAGGCGGCGAGGAAGCGGGTGCTCGCGGCGGTCGAGCAGCTCGGATACCGGCCCAACGCGGTGGCCAGGTCGTTGCGGTCGCGGCGGACGTGGACCATCGGGCTGATCGCGTCCGACAGCACCGGGGGCAAGAGTCCGTTCTTCGGGCAGTTCACCCGGGCCTGCGAGGAGGTGGCCTGGCAGCGGGGGTACTCCGTGCTGCTGGGCAACTCGGCCGAGGATCCGGAGCGGGCCGAGGGGTACGTGCGGCGGTTCATGGAGCGGCGGGTCGACGGGCTGGTGCTCATGCGGGTGCCCGTCTCGGCCGAACGGGCCGCCGAGTTGCGGGGCGTGCCCGTGGTGACGATCGACCATGAGGCGCCGGCGCATTTCTCCCGGCTCGCGGTGGACGACGAGGAGGGCGGCTACCAGGCCACCCGGCATCTCATCGCGCACGGCCACCGTCGCATCGGGTACGTCGCCGGGCCGCTCGACGTCACTCCCGTCGGGCTGCGGGCCGACGGGTGGCGCCGCGCCCTCCACGAGGCCGGCGCCCAGGCGGACGCCGATCTCGGTGCGCTCGTCGCCGAGGGGGAGCTGAGCCTGGAGGGCGGGTACGACACGGCGCTGCGGCTGCTGTCCCGGCCCGAGCGGCCGACGGCGTTGTTCGCGTCCACCGACGACCAGGCCATCGGGGCCATGCGGGCCGCGGCCGATCTCGGGCTGCGGGTGCCGGACGACGTCGCGGTGGCCGGGTTCGACGGGGCGCGGGAGGCGGCGTACACGGTGCCGGGGCTGACCACGATCAGCCAGCCGATAGACGAGATGGCACGGCACGCCACCGAGACCCTGGTCGGCGCGATCGAGGAGGCCGCCGAGCCGGTCACCAAGATCTTCTCGGCGAGCCTGGTGACTCGCGGCTCCTGCGGCTGCCCGGAGCCCCACCTCATCCGCTGACGGCCGGGGCCGGATCCGGCCCCGGCCGTCACGCGCCGCCGGCCGCCGTCACGCGGCCCCGCCGTCACATCGCGGCTGCCACGATGCGCCGGACGATTTCCTGGGCGACGCGGTCCGGTGGGGCCGAGGTGGTGATGCGGGTGCGGCCGTCGCCCGGGGTGAAGGTGCTGGAGCCGTCGGGGCCGATGGTGACGTGGCCTTCCGGGCTGAAGCCGAACAGGTCGGGCACCAGCATCGTCAGGACGGTGATCGGGTCGTGCGGGCAGTTCCACTCCTCGTTCCAGAACCGCCACCACTGCTCGATCTCCGCCTTGAGCGCCTCCCCCAGCGGCCCGGCGCCGGCGATGGCGGCCACGTCGGCGGCGTCCATGCGGACGGTCGTGGTGATTTCGAGGCCGGTGACGGTGATGGGCGCCCCAGAGCCGAAGACGACGGCCGCGGCGTCGGGGTCGCATGTGAAGTTGTGCTCGGGCTCGGGGCCGTCGAAGCGGCCGCCCATGATCCACAGGTGGCGGACGTCGCGGGCGAAGGCGGGCGACGCGGTGACGGCGTGGGCGATGTCGGTGAGCGGGCCGACCGCCACGACGTCCACCTGGCCGGGCGCGGCGGTGACCCGGTCCACGAGGTACGCCACCGCGTCCCCCTCGTCCACCTGCTCGGTGCCGAGGTCGGGGAACAGCCGCCCTTCGTGCCCCGCCCACCACACGGGCCGCCCGCTCAGCGTCTCGGCGGCGCCGGCCACCACGGGCAAGGCGCGACCGGCCAGGCCGGCCAGCCGCTTGGCGAGGCGCGCCCGCACGAGTGTGTCGCCGTAAACGGTGGTGCAGCCGATCAGGTCCACCTCGGGCGAGCCGAGCAGCACGGCGAGGGCGAGCGCGTCGTCCACGTCGCTGCCGATGTCGGTGTCGAAGATGACGCTCCTGGACGAGGGTGCCATGGTGACCTTTCTCGAGGGCTACTTGAGCCCGGTGGTGGCGATGGACTGCGTGAAGTGCCGCTGGAACCGCAGGATGATCAGCAGCGGGATGACGGTCAGGACGATGGAGCCGGCGAAGAGCTGGCCGTAGTCGATGGTGAACTGGCCGCGCAGGTTGGCCAGCGCGATCGGGCCGAGCTGGTGGGCGGCGTCGGTGCCGATGAGCAGCGGCCAGACGTACGACTGCCACTGGAAGATGAACAGCGTCAGCCCGGCGCTCACCAGGGCGGGCCGCGAGAGCGGCAGGTAGATGCGGGCGAACACCCCCCACCACCCGAGCCCGTCGATGCGGGCGGCTTCGACGAGGTCGCCGGGGATGGCGAGGAAGAACTGCCGCAGCAGGAAGATGGCCAGGCCGTGGCCGAGCCCCGGCAGGATGAGCCCGGCGTAGGTGTTGGTGAGGTCGAGGTCGCGGAAGAGCGTGGCGAGCGGGATCGCGATGGCGTCGAACGGGATGAGGAAGCTCAGCACGACGATCGCGAACAGCGCGCCCTGCCCTTTGAAGCGCAGCGCGGACAGGCCGAAGGCGGCGGCGGCCGAGATCAGCAGGCCGCCCGCCACGGTGACGAGCGCGACGATGAGGGAGTTGACGATCGCCACGCCGAAGTCGCCGGAGGCGAGGGCGGCGTAGTTGGCGACGGTGGGGCTGGACGGGATCAGCGTCTCCCACGACAGCCGGGAGATGTGCTGGAAGATCTCGGAGCCGCCGCGCAGCGAGCTGGACAGCGCCCACAGCAGGGGCAGCGCGAACGCCACGCCGATGACGGCGGCGAGCAGGGCGTAGAGGCGCCGGGACAGTCGGGACACGAGGGGGTCAGTCCTTTCCGCGCAGGAGGCGGAACTGCACGACCACCACGGCCAGCACGAGCAGCACCAGCAGCATCACCTCGGCCTGCGCGAGGCCGAGATCGCCCACGGTGTAGGCGCGGGTGAAGATGTCGTACATGGTGAGGTTGGTGGAGCCTTCCGGGCCGCCGTTGGTCAGCATCTGTACGGGTGCGAAGACGAGGAAGTTGGAGACCGTGTCGGCCACCAGCACGAACGCCAGCGGCCTGCGCAGCAGCGGCAGCGTGACGTGCCAGAAGCGGTGCCAGGCCGACGCGCCGTCGATGGCGGCGGCCTCGTACAGCGTGGCGGGGATGTCCTGGAGGCCGGCGATGAGGAACATCATCCAGTAACCGACGCCGATCCATGACAGCAGCACGATCAGCGACCACAGGGCCTGGCCCGGTGAGGTGAGGAACGGCTGCTCCGGCACGCCGAGCACCCTGAGCACGGAGTTGAGCAGGCCGTCGGGGCGGTAGGCGACGCTCCACACGGCCGCCGAGACGGCGGGCGGCACCGCGATCGGCAGGATGACGAGGGCGCGCAGGAAGCGCACGCCGCCGAAGCGCCGGGTGAACAGCACGGCGAGGGCGAGCGCGGCGGCGATCTGCAGCGGGTTGACGACGACGCTGAACAGCAGCGTGACGCGGACGCTCTGCCAGAACGTCGGGTCGGCGAAGAGCGCGGCGTAGTTCTCCAGGCCGACGAACGAGGTGCGGCCGGTGAGCAGGCTGGTGTGGTAGAGGCTGCTGACGACGGCCATCCCGGCCGGCAGCAGGCGCAGGACGAGGAGCGCGACGAGGGCGGGCGCGAGGAACGCCAGCGACACCAGCACCGGGCGGCCGACCCTCCTGCGAGGGGTGCCGGTGGCGGCGGGGCTTCCGGTGGTGGGGCGCGTGGTGGTGCCGGTCATCGCAGGCGGTCCCAGGCCGTGGTGACCTGCTGGGTGGCCTGGGTGAGCCGGGCTCTGGGGTCGGCGCCGTTGCGGATGTCGGCGAACGTCTTGGTCATGATGTCCTCGAACTGGATGTACCCGACGGACCTGGGGCGGGCGACCGCGGTGTGGTCGGCGTCGTACGTCATGATCGTGCTGACGCCCGCGCTGTTGTCGCCGCCGAGCGCTTCGAGGGTGGGCAGGTAGCGCTCGAAGG
This sequence comes from Nonomuraea sp. NPDC049421, assembly GCF_040677005.1. NCBI lineage: Bacteria > Bacillati > Actinomycetota > Actinomycetes > Streptosporangiales > Streptosporangiaceae > Nonomuraea > Nonomuraea sp. NPDC049421. Next base: position 29,642 of record NZ_JBFAQA010000001.1, on the reverse strand, counting down.
CGGCCCGGTTGGCCGGGATGACGGTGGTGGCCTTGGTGGTGAGCAGGTTGCCTTCCGGGTCGAGTGCGGCGTACTCGAGGAATGCGCGGGCGAGCCGCTGCTTCTTGGAGGCCGGGTTGATGCCCCAGGACCAGGAGCCGGTGGGGGTGACCTGCCTGCCGCCGGCGAAGTAGGGGTAGGGGGCGACGCCCCAGTCGACGTCCTTGCTCCCGGCGAGCGTGCCGACGTTCCACGGGCCGCCGGCGAGGAAGGCGACCTTGCCCTCGGCGAACAGCGGCGAGGTCTGGAACGAGCCGACGCCGCGCGGCGCGAGCCCCTGGGTGAACAGGTCGCGGTACCACGTCATGGCCTTGATCCAGCCGTCGGTGGTGAGGGCGGGGGTGAGCATGTCGGGGCCGGTGACGCCGGAGCCGCCGCCGAGCGACTCGGGCAGGCTCTGGAGCTGGTAGTACTGCTCGATCTGCTCGGGGATGAGCGCCCATTGAGCGCCGCCGAGCTCCTGCGTTTTTCTGCCGGCCTCGGCCGTCTGCTCCCAGGTCCAGCGTTTCGCCGGGTCGCTGGAGGGCGGCTCGACGCCGGCCTTCTTCAGCAGGGTCTTGTTGTAGAAGAGGAACTGGTCGGAGGTCCAGATGGGGACGGACCAGAGCTTGCCGCGGTGCTCGTTGACCTCGTACTGCGCGGGCAGCGCGGCCTGCTTGACGCGGTCCTTCCAGGCGCTGAGGTCGGCGAGGAAGCCGCGCGCGGCCAGCGCGGAGACGCGCGGCTGGTCCACGGTGTAGACGTCGATGCCGTCGTCGCCGGCCGCGAGCCGCTGCTGCAGGGTGCTGTTGAGGGTGTCGAACGGGATCTGGCTGTAGTCGACCTTGACTCCGGGGTGCCGGGCCTGGAAGCCGTCGATGACGGGCTGGAAGGTCTTGGGGTCCTCGGGGCCGACGAAGTGGAGGGTGTTGGCCGAGTCGGCTCCCGCGCGCAGCCCGCAGCCTGCTGTGAGCACCGCCAGCAGGCAGGCGGCAATCAGGCGTCCTTTCATCGGGGCTACTCCTTCTGACCAGGACGTTCACCGAGTCTACACGTGTCACTCGACACGATGGCCGCCATCGTGCCACGGGCGCGCGGAAACGGACAAGACCTCACAGACCTTGACCCTGGGCGTTAGGCGGTCTACATATATATTCACAGCCAACTATCCATTCGCGCATAGAAGGGCCGAATGTGAAGGCATCGATCCCGGTTCTCGCCACCGTCACCGCACTCGTCTTAGGCACCGCCCCCGCCACGGCGGCCGAGGCGGGGCCCCGCTTCTCGGTGCCCGGCCGGGCGGGCGCGACCTGCGTGGACGCACCACTGACCCTCACGTTCCCCGGGCCCGTCGAGCTGGGCACGTCGGGGGCGATCGAGATCCGCGCGGCGGACGGCACGCTCGCCGACCGCATCGAGGCGGCCAAGGCGAAGGACGACAGGAAGAACGTCGGCCAGGCGGTCTCTGACACGGGGCTGCCGCACGACTTCTCGTACGAGTCGATCATGGTGGACGGGAACACCGCCACCGTCTACCCGCACCACCGCCTCGACCACGGCAGGACGTACACCGTCACCGTCGACGCCGGCGTCTTCCCCGGCCACGACGCCGCGCGCCGGCGCTTCACCACCGCCGAGCGCCGGCCGCACGACCAGCGCAGACTGACCGTCTCCGCCAAGGGGAACGGCGACTTCTGCACCGTGCAGGGCGCCATCGACGCGGTGCCGCTCGGCAACGACCGGCCGGTGACCATCGACGTCAGGCCCGGCGTCTACACCGAGATCGTCTACGTCCGCGAGGACCGCCCGCACCTCACCGTCAAGGGCGCGGGCCCCGGCCGCACGGTGATCCGGTACCCCAACAACGACCTGCGCAACGGCGACAAGGCGCTGAGCGACGGCGGCCCCGCCGACGTGTGCCCGCGCCGCGTGCTCGACACCTCCGACCTGCACAACTGCTGGCGGCAGACGTTCGGCGTGGACGCGGCCGACTTCCGGCTGACCGGGCTCACCGTGCACAACACCACACCGGACGGCGGCTCGCAGGCCGAGGCGTTCCGCGGCAACAACGACAGGATCGTGCTGGACCGGGTGCACCTGGCCAGCTTCCAGGACACGCTGCGGCTGCAGGGCAAGGGCTTCGTCACCGACAGCAGGATCAGCGGCGACACCGACTTCGTGTGGGGCACGGGCACGGTGTTCATCCAGGACTCGGTGCTGGAGTCGACCGACCGCGGCTACATCTCGCAGAGCCGCAGCGACGAGACGCGGCCCGGCTACGTCTTCGTGCGGACGAAGCTGACCAGGGCGCCCGGCGTGCCGGACGCGTCGGTGGTGCTCGGCCGCACCGCCGTGTGGCGCTTCACGCACAGCCAGGCCGTGTTCATCGACACGAAGATGGACGCCCACGTGGCGCCGGTCGGCTGGCAGATCGACCCGGACGACTGCGCGCAGGCCCAGACGGCCAGCATGTGGGAGTACGGCAGCACCGACCTGGCCGGCAACCCCATCGCCACCTCGCAGCGGCTGGCCTGCTCCCGGCAGCTCACGCCCGAGGAGGCGGAGCAGTGGCGCGACCCGGCGTTCGTCCTGGACGGCTGGGACCCCCAGGCGAAGGGAGCGACCCGATGACGAGCGAAAGGCACGACGCGCGATCTGATGGCCGCGCGACCCGGCGCGGGCTCCTGGGCGGCGCGCTCGGCGGGATCGGCCTGGCGCTGGCCGCGGCGGGCCCGGCCGCGGCGGCGGCCCGCGCGGGAGGCGGCGCGGGAGCCGGCCCGGCGGCCGCGGCTGGACCAGCGGCGGCGGGTCAGGCCGCGCCGGCGCGGCCTGCCGAGGCGCGGCCCGTGGCGCCGGTGAACGAGGAGGTGGCCGCCCGGTTCGGCCCCGAGTACAAGACGCTGCCCACCGCCGCGGCGGGCGTGGACATCGAGCCGCTCATCGGCATCACAGGGCAGGAGGACATCGAGGCCAGGCGCCGGCAGATGATCGACTTCATCTGGAAGGGCGCCGGCCTGCCGCAGGGGCGGCCGGAGGTGGAGAAGGGCGTGAGCGCCCCCGACTTCGCCCCGCTCACCGGCGTCCGCAGGATCGACCTGCTGACCGTCCCGCTGCGCTACGGCATCAACGCCAAGGTGTACGACCTGCAGCCCCGCAAGCCCTGGAACCGCCGCCTGGCGCTCTACCACAACGGCCACGGCGAGCCGCTCGACACGATGCTCCGCACCGTGCAGGCCCTGCTGGACCGGGGCTACCGGGTGATGGCGTACGCGATGCCCTTCCACCACTGGAACGGCGGCCAGCAGATCGAGGACCCGGCGAACCCGGGCACGATGCTGCCGCCGCCGTCGCACCGGGAGCTGGTGCCGTGGGAGAGCGAGGCGTTCTCGACGCTGACGTTCTTCCTGGAGCCGCTGGTCGTCACGCTCAACCACGCGGCGGCGACCTACCGGCCCGCCTCGGTCGAGATGCTGGGCCTGTCGGGCGGCGGCTGGACGACCACCGTGTACGCCGCGCTCGACCCCCGCGTGAAGCACAGTTACCCGGTGGCCGGCTCGCTGCCGTTCTTCCTGCGCCCCGCCTCTCCCAAGCCCAGCCCGACGGTGGGCGACTGGGAGCAGACGAAGGCGTCGTTCCCCGGCTTCTACTCCTCGATCACGGCGGGCACGGCGGACGACTATCTGCAGATGTACGTGCTGGCGTCCGTCGGCGAGGACCGGGGCCAGCTGCAGATTCTCAACAGGTTCGACGACTGCTGCTTCAACGGGGTCAGCCACCGGGTCTACCAGGCGCCGGTGCGCGACCGGGTGCGGCTGCTGGCGGGCGGCAGGCCGGATCGGGGCCGCTGGGATCTGCTGGAGGACGGCAGCCACGGCGATCACACGATCTCGCCGTACGCGCTTTCCGTCATCCTCTGGGATCTTGACAGGGCAAAGGTCACAACCTAATATCGGAATATAGATACACATTTGAATTGATATTCACCACGGCCATTCTGGAGGGCCGCATGGCGGGCAGGACTTTTTCCCACCGGCGCCGCGTCATCATCGACACCGATGCGAAGAACGAGGCGGACGACCAATTCGCCATCGTGCACGCCCTGCTCTCCCCGAGCTTCGACGTCAGGGGCCTGATTCCCGCGCATTTCGGCAACCGGCGCACCCGGCACAGCCTGGAGGAGAGCCGCGCGGAGATCGAGCTGCTGCTGCGGCTGATGAAGCTCGACGGGCAGGTGCGGGTGGCGGACGGGGCGCCGTACGCGCTGCCCGACGCCCGCACCCCCGTGCCCTCGCCAGGGGCCGAGCTGATCGTCGAGGAGGCCATGCGCGACGTGGCGGAGCCCCTCTACGTCGCCTTCCTCGGCCCGCTCACCGACATGGCGTCCGCCCTGCTCATGGAGCCGCGCATCGCCGAGCGGGACCTCACCGTCGTCTGGATCGGCGGCGGCGGTTACGACGGGCGCGGCCCCCAGGACGGACGGCCCGAGTTCAACCTGTCCAACGACATCGCGGCGGCCAACGTGGTGTTCTCCTCGGCGCTGCGGGTCTGGCAGGTGCCCGCGCCGACGTACCGGATGACCGCCGTGAGCTACGCCGAGCTGGACGCCAAGGTCGCGCCGTACGGGGAGATCGGCGACTACCTCGTACGCCAGCTCGTCGAGTGGAACGAGCGCGAGCACGGCGGCTCCATCGAGTTCCGGGTGCTCGGCGACTCCCCCGCGGTCGGCCTGATGCTGCACCCCGACTGCGGCACCTGGGTCGAGCGGCCGGCGCCGGCCTTCCGCTACGACGGCGGCCACGACTTCTCGGCCGCCAACCGGCCGATCCGCACGTACGACAGCATCGACGCCCGGTTCATCCACGAGGACTTCTTCGCCAAGATCCGCGCCTTCGCGGAGACCCGATGAGCACCGGCGGCACGCGCCCGTGCTGACGGTGTGCGGACGGCGCCGCGGGCTAGCACAATGGCACTCGGCAGTGGCCCGGGCTCGCCACCGGACCAGCAGGAGCGGCGGAGCCGAAGCGGAGGCCAGCGATCGTGGGAGCTGACAGTGGGTTCGACAAGGGCCGCGCGGGCGAGGTGAGGTTCGGCGGCCGGCGGCTCGGCGCGGAGTCCGAGCGCATGCGGCTGCTCGTCCGCGTCGCCCGCCTGTACCACGAGCACGGGGTACGCCAGCCGCAGATCGCCGCCCAGCTGCGCATCTCGCAGCCCCGGGTGTCGCGGCTGCTCAAGGAGGCGGCGGAGATCGGCATCGTGCGCACGGTGGTCGTGGTGCCGTCCGGGGTGCACGCGCTGCTGGAGGAGGATCTCGAGCGCAAATACGGCGTGGAGCAGATCATCGTCGTCGACGCGGCGGGCGAGAACCACGACGTGGTGGCCGCGCTGGGCTCGGCGGGGGCGACCTACCTCGACGCCACGCTGATCGGCGGCGAGCACCTCGGCATCTCCTCCTGGAGTGCGAGCCTGCTGGCCACGGTCGAGGCGATGCAGCGCCGTCCCGTGCGGGTGGCCGAGGAGGTCGTGCAGCTCATCGGCGGCGTCGGCAAGGGCTCCGCGCAGGTGCAGGCGACCCGGCTGGCCGCCCACCTCGCCGACCTGACGGGCGCCGAGCCGGTCTTCCTGCCCGCTCCAGGGCTGGTGGGCTCGCCGGTGGCGCGGCAGGCGCTGTCGGACGACGACGTGGTGCGCCAGGTGGTCGAGGCGTGGTCGCGGCTGACCACGGTGCTGGTGGGCATCGGCAGCCTCAACCCGTCGCCGCTGCTGCAGGAGAGCGGCAACGCGATCTCCGAGGACGAGCTGGAGGCGCTGCGCGGGCTCGGCGCGGTGGGCGACGTGTGCCTGCGCTTCTTCGACGCGGAGGGCCGGCTGATCGACTCGCCGCTGGAGGAGCGCATCCTCGGCATCCCGGCCGCCGACCTGCGCCGGGTGCCGCGCCGCATAGCGATCGCGGGCGGCCGGCGCAAGACGGCCGCGATCAGGGCCGCGCTGAAGGGCGGCTGGGTCAACACCCTCATCACGGACGTCGGCGTCGCCGAGGAGCTCCTCGACGGCTGACCCCCGCCCCGCACGAGGACCGGGCCGCCGGAGCCTGGCGCCGCCGCTGGCGGCGGCCGCGATCCGCTCAGGCCCTGTGCCCCTTTCCCCTCGACGGGCCGTCGCGCCATGCGCGGCGGCCTTTGTCGCCTTCCCCGGGGCGAACGCGAAAGTTGACCAGTAGGGAAACGACTCTTGACAGTCACATCGGCGTCGTTCACGATGTGATGAATCCACTCCATTCATGGCTGAATAAAAATTCTCACGCACTGCAGCGTGGTCCGGAGTGTGCCGATTCAGCGGCACGGCCCTGCCTATTTCCCAGGGCGGAAAGAGAGCGTTTCGATGACCGAGGCCCTTGGCTTCGATCCCCTGAGATCAGGATTCGGCCGCCGCGCATTCATGCGCTCGGCGGCCCTCGCCACGCCCGCCGTGGCGTGGGGGACGACAGCGGAACAGGCCGCGGCGGCCCCCACCCCGACGCCGACGCCCAGCCCGCCGGCGACGGCCTCCGCCGATGACGCGCTCGCGAAGAAGGTGCCCGCCTTCCCGGGGGCGGAGGGCGCGGGCAGGTACGTGACCGGCGGCCGGGGCGGCGCGGTGTACGAGGTGACCACCCTGGACGACGACGGGCCCGGCTCGCTGCGCGAGGCGGTCGCCAAGTCGGACGGCACGATCGTGTTCCGGGTGGCCGGCACCATCAAGCTCAAGGGCGGCCTCGACGTCACCGGATCGAACCTGACGATCGCCGGCCAGACCGCACCGGGCCACGGCGTCACCGTCACCGGCAACGAGACGCAGATCAAGGGCGACAACATCATCCTGCGCCACCTGCGCTTCCGCGGCGGCGACGAGCTGGGCACCCCGATCGACACGTTCGGCGCCAGGGGCGTGCGCGACCTCATCATCGACCACTGCTCGTTCAGCTGGGGCGTGGACGAGTGCTGCTCCGTCTACGGCAACACCAACGTGACCGTGCAGTGGTGCATCATCTCCGAGGGCCTGACGAACTCGGTGCACGACAAGGGCCGGCACGGCATGGGCGGCCTGTGGGGCGGCGACACGATCACGTACCACCACAACCTGCTCATCCACCAGAACGCCCGCAACCCGCGCTTCAGCTTCGAAGAGGGCATGGCGCTGCTGGTGGACCACCGCAACAACGTGATCTACAACCCCGGTATCACGTCCTGCTACGGCGGCGAGTGGTCCAACGGCATCAACCTGGTGGGCAACTACTACAAGCCGGGCCCCAACACGCTGCCCGCGATCGCCAGGGAGATCGTCGCCCCCGGGCGGTTCGGCCAGTGGCACGTCAGCGGCAATGTGATCGAGGGGCACGCCGACGTCACGGCCGACAACGCCAAGGGCGTCACGTTCCCGATCGGCGGCGTCACGCTGCTGCCGAGGCCGGTGGAGTTCGCCGAGGGGATCACCGAGCAGAGCGCGCAGCAGGCGTTCGCGAGCGTCCTGGAGCAGGCCGGCGCCACCCTGCCGCGCCGGGACGCCATCGACGCCCGGCTGGTCGATGAGGCGCGCACCGGCACGGGACGGCACATCAACTCGCAGAAGGACGTCGGCGGCTTCCTCCCCTTACCGAGCGAGGTGCCCGCGCCGGCCGACGGCGACCACGACGGCATCCCGGACGCGTGGGAGAGCGCGCACGGCCTCGACCCGGCCGACCCCGCCGACGCGCAGGCGATCGGCCCCGACGGGTACACGAACCTGGAGCGCTACCTCAACTCCATCGAGCGGGCCGGCGCCCGCAACCCCGAGGTGGCCATCACCTCTCCCGCGATCGACGAGGTGTTCGCCGCGGCCAAGGACGAGCAGAGCGTCACGATCACCGCCGACGCCACGGCACTCGACGGGGCCTCCGTCGCGAAGGTCGAGTTCTTCCACGGCGCCACGAAGATCGGCGAGGCCACGGCCGCGCCGTACCGGGTGACGTGGGACGGCGTGAAGGACGGCAGCTACTGCCTGACCGCCAGGGCCACCGACAGCACCGGCACGGCGACCACCTCCTCACTGGTGCCGATCCACGTCAACCGCACCAGGACGCACACCGGCTGGCAGGTCAGGGACGTCGGCCAGGTGCCCATCCCCGGCAACACGGCGCTCAAGGACGGCGTGTTCACGATGAAGGGCTCCGGCAGGATCGCCGGCTGGAACGACTCCTTCCACTTCGCCTACAAGGCGGTCGGCTTCAGCAGGCGCGGCGAGGTGCTGGAGATCACCGCCCGCGTCGACGGCGTCAGCAAGAACCACGTGGACGCGGTGGCCGGGATCATGGTCAGGCAGGACCTGGAGCCGAACTCGCCGTTCATGATGGCCGGCATCGGCTACTCGGCCAGCGGCGAGGACGGCTCTGGGCGGCGCGCCAAGGCGATCAGGGTCGCCTCGCACGGCCGTCAGCCGAGCGTCGGCCTGTGGACCGACTCACTGAGCGAGAAGCCGTACTGGCTGCGCCTGGTCTGCCGGAGCCTGCCGACGGGCTCCGACCTGGAGTTCGAGGCGTTCCTGTCGGACAACTCGCTCAACTGGGACCGCATCGGCTACGAGCGCATCGTGATGCGCACCAGCCGCTTCTACGTCGGCCTCGCCGTGGACGGCAACCAGGAGGCCAACGGCGTCCACCCCTACATCACCGCGACCTTCAGCCAGGTCAAGGTCAATCGTTAGACCCCCGGAACGGAGCACCGATGACAGAGCACGTGTTCACGCGGAGGAGCCTGCTCCGCGGCGGCGGCGGGCTGCTGCTGCTGGCCACGGCCGGTGGCTGCGGCTTCTTCGACACCAGCCCCGACACGGGCGGCGCGGGACCCGTGGCGGCCGCCGACCCGGCGGCCAAGGAGGCGCCGGCGCTGGCCGAGCTGGTCAAGGCCGGCAAGCTGCCCCCGCTGGAGCAGCGCCTGCCGAAGAACCCGATGGTGGTCACCCCGCTGAAGGAGGCCGGCGCGTACGGCGGCACCTGGACCTCGGCGATCGTCGGCGAGGACGACTTCGACTGGCTGTACTACTCGCTCGGCTACGAGCCCCTGGTCAGGCTCAAGGCCGGCACCAACGGCCAGAAGGGCCCGGACGACATCATCCCGAACGTGGCCGAGTTCGAGGTGAAGGACGACGGCCGGGTGTACGTCTTCACGCTGCGCGAGGGCCTGAAGTGGTCGGACGGCGAGCCGTGCACGGCCGACGACCTGCTGTTCGCCTTCGAGGACGTGGCCGTCTACAAGGACCTGCACACGACCGGCGTCTACGACCTCTACCTGGAGAACGGCACCACGGACGAGCTGGTCAAGGTGGAGAAGGTGGACGAGCGGACGGTCACCTACACCTACAAGGAGCCGAAGGCGGGCCTGCTGTTCCAGATCGCGGTCTCGACGTTCGAGCGCGGTGGCGCGGCCGGGTTCCTGCTGCCCAAGCACTACCTGAAGCGGTTCCACAAGAAGTACAACCCGGACGCCGACCAGCTGGCCGAGGAGGAGCAGCTGGAGGACTGGACCCAGCTGTTCATGAACAAGAACGACGTCGCGCACAACGCCGACATGCCGACCCTGCACCCGTGGAAGATCACGAACCCGGTGGGGCGCGGCACGGCGGTCGTGGCGGAGCGGAACCCGTACTACTGGAAGGTCGACGAGCAGGGGCGGCAGCTCCCGTACATCGACCGGTTCAGGGCGGAGGTGCTCGGCGACGTCGAGGTCGAGCTGCTGAAGATCATGAACGGTGAGCTCGGCCTGCAGCTGTACAACTTCAACACGCCGGAGAACAAGCCGCTGGTCGCCCAGAACGCGGCCAAGGGGAAGTACCGGCTGTTCGACGTGCCGAGCCGGCTGAGCAACACGATGATCCTGCAGTTCAACCAGACGATCAAGGACGACGGCCTGCGCGAGCTGTTCAGGAAGAAGGACTTCAGGATCGGGCTCTCTTACGCGATCAACCGGCAGGAGATCATCGACGGCGTGTACGCCGGCCAGGGCGAGCCGTGGCAGGGCGCGCCGTCGAAGAACAACGCGCTCTATGACGCCGGCTTCGCCAAGCAGTACACCGAGTACGACGTCGCCAAGGCCAACGAGCACCTGGACAAGGCCGGCCTGACCGAGAAGGACGCCGACGGCCGCAGGCTCGGCCCCGGCGGCAAGCCGCTGATCGTCACCGTCATGGCCTCCACGGAGTTCCCGCACCACGTCGAGGCGCTGGAGTTCGTCAAGAAGGGCTGGGAGGCGGTCGGCGTCGGGCTGCGCGTCGATCCGGTCGCGGCCACGCTCTTCTCCGAGCGCTCGATGGGCAACCAGCCGCAGTGCTCGACGTACACGTGCAGCGACTTCGACGTGATCACCGGCACCGGCGGCGACCACTACTACGTGCCGAGCAACTCCGGCAGCGCGCGTTACGCCATCCGCTGGGCGCAGTGGTACGGCAGCAAGGGCAAGAGCGGCGACGAGCCGCCGGCCGAGGTGCGCGCGCAGCTGGAGAAGTTCACCGAGATGCGCACGGAGCCCGACTTCACCAAGGCGCTGGAGCACGCCAAGGAGGTGGTGCGGGTGGCCAAGGAACAGTTCTACGCGATCGGCGTCAGCTCGTACCCGAACGAGTACGGCATCGTCGGCACCGCGTTCAAGAACGTGCCCGACGCGATGGCGAACACGGCCGTGAATCCCGGGCCGACCCAGCCCGAGCAGTACTCCCTCTGAGGGGCCGGCGTGCTGGGTTACTTCGGGCGCCGCCTGGTCTACGTGGTGGTGACGCTGTGGGCGATCTCGATCGTCACGTTCGTCATCATCAACCTGCCGCCGGGCGACTACGTCTCGACCCTCGTGGCCAACGCGCAGGCGGGCGGCGAGGGCATCACTCCGGCGGAGATCGCCAACCTGCGGCAGCGGTACGGCCTCGACGACCCCCTGCTCGTGCAGTACTGGCGGTGGATCTCCGCCATCGTCCTGCACGGTGACTTCGGTCAATCGTTTGCCTGGAACCAGCCGGTGTCCACGCTCATCGGCGAGCGCATCGCGCTGTCGGCGATCCTGTCGCTCAGCTCGCTGCTCATGGTCTGGGCGATCGCGTTCCCCATCGGCATCTACAGCGCGGTCCGCCAGTACTCCTGGGGCGACTACGGCTTCTCCTTCCTCGGCTTCATCGGGATGGCGGTGCCGGAGTTCATGCTCGCGCTGGTCCTGATGTACATCGGGTTCCGCTTCTTCGGGCAGAGCGTGGGCGGCCTGTTCTCGCCGGAGTTCCAGGACGCGGCATGGAACCTCGGCAAGGTGCTCGACCTGGCGAGCCACCTGTGGGTGCCGATCGTCGTCATCGGGGTGTCGGGCACCGCCGGCATGATCCGGGTGACCAGGGCGAACCTGCTGGACGAGCTCTACCGCCCGTACGTCGTCACCGCCAGGGCCAAGGGCCTGCCGGAGTGGAAGCTGCTGCTGCGGTATCCGGTGCGGATGTCGCTCAGCCCGTTCTTCAGCACCGTGGGCTGGCTGCTGCCCGGCCTGATCGGCGGCGAGACGATCGTCTCGGTGGTCATGAGCCTGCCGACCGGCGGCCCGCTGCTGCTCAGCGGCGTGATGAACCAGGACATGTATCTCGTCGGCAGCTTCGTGCTGATCCTCAGCACGCTGACCGTGATCGGCACCGTGATCAGCGACCTGGCACTGGCGTGGTGGGACCCGCGAATCCGCAAAAGGTACAAGAGAGAGTAGCGCCAGATGTTCCTCAGGCGACCGACGGCGAGGGAAGCAGGGACGCTGCCGCAGTGGCGGCTGATGTGGCGGCAGTTCCGCCGGCACCGGCTCGCGATGGCGGGCGCGGCGATCCTCATCCCGATCTACTTCGTGGCGATCTTCGCGGAGTTCTTCGCGCCGATGTCCAGCTCGACGGCGGACACGACGATGACGTACGCGCCTCCGCAGGTGCTGCGCGTCTCCGGCGAGCACGGGCTGCACGTGTACGGGTACACCAGCGAGCGCGACCCCGACACGTTCGCGCAGACCTACACCGAGGATCCGTCCCGGGTGACCGAGGTCGGGCTGTTCGTGCACGGGGATCCGTACAAGCTGCTCGGGGTGATCCCGTCCGACATCCACCTGATCGGGCCCGTGCACAAGGGAGATCCGTTCTTCCTGCTCGGCTCCGACCAGAACGGCCGTGACCTGCTGTCGCGGCTCATCCACGGCGCGCGGGTGTCGTTGTCGATCGGGCTGGTGGGCGTGCTGGCGAGCTTCCTGCTCGGCATGCTCATCGGCGGCGTCTCAGGCTATTTCGGCGGCGCGGTGGACAACGTCGTGCAGCGGGCCATCGAGTTCCTCATGGCGATCCCGACGCTGCCGCTGTGGATGGCGCTGTCGGCGGCGCTGCCCACGGACTGGGGGCCGCTGACCCGATATTTCGCCATCACGGTGCTGCTGTCGCTGATCGGGTGGACCGGGCTGGCCAGGGACGTGCGCGGCCGGTTCCTGTCGCTGCGCGAGGAGGACTTCGTCACCGCGGCCCGGCTGGACGGCGTGGGCCGCCTGTCGATCATCTTCCGGCACATGATCCCGTCGTTCGCCAGCCACATCATCGCCTCGTTGTCGCTGGCCATCCCCGGGATGATCCTCGGCGAGACCAGCCTGAGCTTCCTCGGCCTGGGCCTGCAGGCGCCGGCCGTGAGCTGGGGGGTGCTGCTGGAGGGCGCCCAGAACGTGCGCGTCGTCGCCGACGCCCCGTGGCTGCTGGCGCCGGGCGTCGCGGTGGTGGTCGTGGTGGTCGCCATGAACTTCTTCGGCGACGGGCTACGCGACGCCGCCGATCCGTACGGAGCGGCGAGCGGAGCCCGGAGAAGAAAGCCGTTCAGGCGTAACCGCGTAGGGCGACAGTGAGCGCGACCATTCGACACGCAACAACAAGGGGGTGGGCAGGCGTGGCCGCAGGCGACGTGCTGCTTGAGATCGAGGACCTGCGTACGCACTTCCACCTGGACGACGGCGTCGTGAGCGCCGTGGACGGCGTGGACCTGCGGGTGCGCAAGGGCGAGACGCTGGCCATCGTCGGCGAGTCCGGCTGCGGCAAGAGCGTCATGGCCCGCTCGATCCTGCACCTGGTGGATCCGCCCGGCCGCATCGAGGGCGGCAAGGTCACCCTGCACCGCCCCGGCGGGCCCGTCGAGCTGGTCGGCGCCGGCCGGCGGCTGCTGCGGCAGGTCAGGTGGAACGACATCGCGATGGTGTTCCAGGAGCCGATGGCCTCGCTGAGCCTGGTGCACACGATCGGCGCGCAGATCGTCGAGGCGGTGCGGCTGCACGAGAACGTCGGCAAGGCCGAGGCCCGCAGGCGCGCGATCGACCTGCTCGACCGGGTCGGCATCCCGATGCCGCAGCGGCGGGTGGACTCCTACCCATTCGAGCTGAGCGGCGGCATGCGGCAGCGGGCGATGATCGCGATGGCGCTGTCGTGCCGGCCGAGCCTGCTCATCGCCGACGAGCCGACCACCGCGCTCGACGTGACCACGCAGGCGCAGATCCTGGAGCTGCTGCGCGACCTCCAGGACGAGCTGGGCATGGCGATCATGCTGATCACCCACGACCTGGGCGTGGCGGCGCAGGTGGCCGAGCGCATGGCGGTGATGTACCTGGGCCGGGTCGTCGAGTACGGCTCCGCCGAGCAGGTGCTGTCGCAGCCGCGCCACCCGTACGCGCAGGCGTTGCTGCGCTCGATGCCCCGGCTGGGGCAGGCCAGGCAGCGGCGGCTGACGGCGATCAGGGGCACGGTGCCGCCGCCGTACGCGCGTCCTGACGGCTGCTTCTTCCACCCGCGCTGCGACCACGTGATGGCGGGCCGGTGCGACGTGGTGTCACCGCCGCTGGCGGACATCGGTGATCGGGAAGTGGCCTGCCTGCTCTACCAGGACGAACCGGACCAGGACGGCCCGGACCAGGACGAGAGGGAGACGGCGTGAGCACGGAGCCGCTGCTCGAAATCGAGGGGCTGAGCAAACACTTCCCCGTCCGCAGCGGCCTGCTGGGCCGGCAGGTGGGCGCGGTGCGCGCGGTGGACGAGGTCGATCTGAGCATCGCGCCGGGCAGCACGCTCGGCCTGGTCGGCGAGTCGGGCTGCGGCAAGACGACGCTCGGCCGGTGCATCGTGCGGGCGCACGACCCGACGGGCGGGCGCATGCTCTACCGGCGGGCCGACGGCTCGGTGATCGACGTGGCGGGGCTGAAGGAGAAGGAGCTCAAGCCGTACCGGGCGGAGGTGCGGATGATCTTCCAGGACCCGCACTCGTCGCTCAACCCGCGCAAGACGCTGCGCGAGATCATCGGCGAGCCGATGCGGGTGCACGGGTACGGCTCGTCCGACGAGATCGCCGAGCGCGTCGGCGAGCTGCTGGAACGGGTGGGCCTGCGCCGCGAGTACGCCGACCGCTACCCCCACGCCTTCAGCGGCGGCCAGCGGCAGCGGGTCGGCATCGCGCGAGCCCTGGCGCTCTCGCCCCGGCTGGTGGTGGCCGACGAGGCGGTCAGCGCGCTGGACGTGTCGGTCCGCGCGCAGATCCTCAACCTGCTGATGGACCTGCAGGAGGAGTCGGAGCTGGGCTTCCTGTTCGTCAGCCACGACCTCGGCATCATCGAGCACGTCGCGGACGTGGTGGCGGTGATGTACCTCGGCCGGGTGGTCGAGGAGGCGCCGACGGAGGAGCTGTACCGGCGGCCGCTGCACCCCTACACCGAGGCGCTGCTGTCGGCGGTGCCCGACCCCGACCCGGCGGCCAGGCGGCAGCGGGAGCGGATCAAGCTGCTCGGAGACATCGCGGACCCGGCGAACGTGCCGCCCGGCTGCCCGTTCCATCCCCGCTGCGTGTACGCCAAGGAGGAGTGCCGGGTGGACAGACCGCCGCTGCGCGAGGTCGGCGGGCGGCGGGTGGCCTGCCACTTCGCCGGCGAGCTGGAGCTGCGCGGCGTGTCGGACCCCGGCGTGCGGGAGGTGACGGCATGAGCGACCCCCGCTTCGACGGCGTCGTACGGCCGTCCGCGACGCTGGAGGGCGCGCGCGAGTCTCTGTTGCCCGCCCCGCACGGCGTCGACAACCACGCCGCCAACCTGCTGCTCACCTCATCGGGCGAGCTGCTGTGCACCTGGTTCAGCGGCCCGCGGGAGGGCGATCCGGGCACGAACGTGGTGGTGTCGCGGCTGGCCGGCGGGCGCTGGGAGCGGCCCGCGCTGGTGGCCGCCGACCCGGAGCGCACCGAGCAGAACCCGGTGCTGTTCGAGGCGGGCGGCCAGGTGTGGCTGCTGAACACCTCGGGCGAGCCGCACGACCAGACCACCGCGCACGTGGTGGCCCGCACCTCGGGCGACGGCGGCCGTACGTGGAGCGCGCCGCGCGTCCTGCTCCCCGAGCCGGGAAGCTGGGTCAGGCACCCGCCGATCGTCCTGGACGACGGCACGTGGCTGCTGCCCGCCTACCACTGCGCCGCCGCGGGCGACCGCAGCGTCGTGCACGTCAGCACCGACGGCGGCGGCACCTGGACCGCGCACGACGTGCCGGACAGCGCGGGCGTGGTGCAGATGACGATCGCGCCGCGGCCCGGCGGGCTGCTGGCGTTGTTCCGTGACCGGCGGGCCGGGCGCATCCACGCCTCGGTCTCGGCCGACGGCCGCACCTGGTCCGCACCCGAGCGGACCGAGCTGCCGAACAACGACTCCTCCGTCCAGCTCACGAGGCTCGGCGACGGCCGGCTCGCGCTCGTCCACAACGACGCGAGCCTGGAGCGCGACCAGTTCAGGTGGGTGACCAAGAACGGGCGGCGGCGCAAGAAGGCGCTGCGCACCCCGCTCGTGCTCGCCCTGTCCGAAGACGGCGGCCTGACCTGGCCCGATCGGCAGGTCCTGCAGGAATCCGACTCCGAGTACTGGCAGAACGAGCTCGGCTACTCGTATCCGAGCGTGATCGACGGCGGCGGCGGGCGGGTGCACGTCGCCTTCTCCTACCTGCGCAAGACCATCAAGTATCTAGAGATTGGCGTGTGATGAAAGTTCGGCAGAGCCTTTTATACGGCGCTCTGGCGGTGGCGGTCGCGGTGCCGTCGTACGCGGCGGGCGATCGCGGCGGAGGCGACGACACCGTACGGGTCCAGCCGACCGGCGCGTACGCCTGCCGCCAGGACGTGGCGCCGCCCGACCCCGACGTGCCCAAGGTGCACGCGGCGGCCGTGGCGCAGGCCCCGCAGGGCGACATCCTCACCGTCTACTACGGCGGCACCACGGAAGGAGCGCCGGACCAGGCCCTCTACCTGTCGCGGCTGGCGGCCGGCAAGCACACCTGGTCCAAGCCCGAGGTGGTGTTCGACGAGCCGGGCAAGGCCGACGGCAACCCGGTGCTGTGGTCGGACGGCAAGCGCCTCTACCTGTTCTTCGTCACGATCGAGGGGCACGGCTGGGAGCAGGCGCCGATCCGGCTGATCACCTCCGACGACGGCGGTCACACCTGGAGCGAGCCGGTCACCATCCGCGAGGAGTGGGGGTGGATGGTCGGCACCAACCCGATCCGCATGTCGAACGGCGAGGTGCTGCTGCCCCTCTACGACGAGTCGGACTCCACGTCCGGGTTCTACGTGTTCAGCGAGGACATGAGCACGTGGAAGGCGTACCCGGAGGACACCGGGAGCTGGATCCGCACGCCTGAGGGCTCGATCCAGCCGACCGTGGTCGAGGTGGAGCCGGGACGGCTGGTGGCGTACCTGCGGACCGGCGACGGCACGATCTACACCAGCCAGTCCACCGACTTCGCCCGCACGTGGAGCGCGCCGGTGGCCGAGCCGATCGGCAACCCGAACTCGCGGGTGGCCGCGCTCAAGCTGGCGAACGCCAAGCTGGTGCTGGCCTACAACCCGTGGGTCGAGCACCGCTCCCCCATGCGGCTGTCGCTCTCACCCGACAAGGGCCGTACGTGGGAGCACACGGTGGACGTCGAGGCGCAGTCGGGCCCGCAGTTCACCTACCCGGTGCTGACGCAGAGCGCCGACGGCTTCATCCACCTCGTCTACTCCTACAACCGCAACAACATCCGGCACGTCGTCTTCAACGAGGAATACCTGCGTGACGCCGTGGGCCTGCTGTCGAACTGGCCCGAGCACACCATCACCGAATTCAGGAACGGTGTCCGGCGGAACGTCGTGCGCCAATGTGGTTACGCGCCCGCGAAGGGGAACTCATGAGGAACCAGGTCCGTGGCATCGCCCTGCTCGCGCTCGCGCTGAGCGTCACCGCCGTCCCCGCCCAGGCGTCCGTGTCGGCCGCCGCCTGCAAGGACGTGCCGAACAAGTACGACCAGCCGTTCCAGGTCTGCGACGACGAGCTGTTCATCTTCGCGGCCAACTACAAGCCGTTCGAGTCGACCGTGGACGAGTCGCGGCAGGGCACCCGCGTCTTCGACGAGATCATCGGTGACAGGCTGCGGGCCGCGTTCCCCGACGTCAAGATCAAGTACGCGACGTGGGACCTGCCCATCCGCTACGAGGACCTCAAGAACGCCGGGGTCACACCCGACATCATCATCGAGGACCCGAAGAACCGCATCGACCGCGACCTCGAGCCCATGGGCTGGGTCGGCGACCTCACCGCCGACCTCGAGCAGGCCGGCATCGACCTGAGCACGCTGAACCCGGCCACGGTGGAGCTGACCAGGTCGCGCTCCGACGGCGGCGTCTACGGGGTGCCGCTGTTCATCGACGAGCACGTGCTGCTCTACAACAAGAAGATCTTCGACAAGTTCCGGGTGAAGCATCCCAAGCCCGGCATGACGTACGACGAGGCGTACAAGAAGGCCAAGCAGCTGACCAAGGACGACGGCCTTGATCACTACAAGGGCTACATGCAGCACCCCGACCAGTATCTGGACTTCAACCAGGCCGGTCTCTACCCGTTCCTGCCGACGTCGGGCGAGGAGCCCGCGCCCGAGGACGTCAAGGTCGACGTCAGCAGCGACGCCTGGAAGCAGTACGTCGACAACCTGTACCGCTTCCTGGAGATCCCGCGCAACGAGTTCACCACCGTCACCGACTTCTTCAAGGGCGACATGAGCCAGCCGGGCCACCTGGCCATGGCGGTCGACACGCTGTCCCGGCTCACCATGTACGCGGGCAGCGAGCTGTTCATCGAGGACGGGGACGAGGAGTCCTTCGCCGAGCAGGGCAAGAACGTCGACATCGGCGTCAGCGCGATCCCGGTGCTGAAGAAGGGCGACAGGACGACCTACCAGCCGAACACGCGGGCCGCGTTCATCCCGCCGTCCTCGCAGAAGAAGGACCAGGCGCTGCGGATCGTGAAGTGGCTGGTCTCCGAGGAGGGCCAGACCGAGCTGTCCAGCCACGGACTCAAGGCGGTCCTGGAGACCGACAAGGTCGTGCGGAGCTTCGGCACGGCGATCCCCGAGCTGGCGAAGATCGACACCTCGGCCGTCTACTGGGGCGAGAACGCGACGATCTCGAACTACCAGAACACCGAGTTCTGGGACCTGCCGCTGTGGTCGGTCTACCGCCAGCACATCCTGCGTGACGGCGGCACGCCCGACCAGGCGCTGGCCCTGACCCAGCAGCAGGACATCCCCACCTACATCAAGGCGCAGAGCGAAGCAGGGAAGGACTGGTAACACTGTCCCCCACCGTGGAACGCTGGGGCGTCCACGAGATCGAGCTGTCCGGGCCGTCCGGCGGCAACCCCTTCACGGAGGTTCGCCTGTCGGCCCGGTTCAGCTTCCGTCACCGCGTCGTCGAAGCCGACGGCTTCTACGACGGTGACGGCGTCTACCGCGTCCGGTTCATGCCGGACGCGGCGGGCTCGTGGAGCTACACCACCGTCAGTAACGTGACCGAGCTGGACGGCCATGGGGGCGCCTTCGAGGTGTCGCCCGCGTCCGAGGGCAACCATGGCCCGGTGCGGGCCGCCGGCACCGGCTTCGTGTACGCCGACGGCACGCCGTACCTGCCGTTCGGCACCACCGCCTACCACTGGACGCACGACCTGGATGAGGAGCGCGAGCAGCGCACGCTGCGGACGCTGGCCGGCTCGCCGTTCAACAAGCTGCGCATGTGCGTGCTGCCGACCGGGCCGATGCGGCCGCCGCTGGTGCCGTTCGCCGGCACCGACCCGGACGGGCTCGACTTCACGCGCTACGACCCCGCCTTCTTCCGCCACCTGGAGTCCCGCGTACGGGACCTGCGGGACCTCGGCGTCGAGGCCGACGTCATCCTGTTCCACCCGTACGACGGGGGCGTGCGCGGCATCGAGGACATGGGCCGCGAGGCCGACCACGCCTACCTGCGCTACGTCATCGCCCGCCTGGCGGCCTTCCGCAACGTGTGGTGGTCGGCGGCCAACGAGTACGACTTCAACAAGGCCAAGACCGTCGAGGACTGGGACGACATCCTGCGCACCATCGCACGGCTCGACCCGTACGAGCATCTGCGCTCGATCCACAACGGCACCCGCATGTACGAGGTCGCCTCCCTCTACGACTTCACCAAGCCGTGGGTGACGCACCAGAGCATCCAGCACTGGGACGCCACCCCCACGGACGCCTGGCTGCGCGCCTGCCCCAAGCCGGTGGTGATCGACGAGATCTCCTACGAGGGCGACCTGGGCAAGCGCTGGGGCAACGTGACCGCGCAGGAGCTGATGGACCGCTTCTGGGAGGGCGTGGCGCGGGGCGGGTACGTCGGGCACGGCGAGTCGCTGATGGGCCACCAGCCGCGCGCGTGGATCAGCAACGGCGGCGGCCTGTTCGGCGAGAGCCCGGAGCGGATCGCGTTCCTGCGGCGCGTCGTGGAGGACGGCGCCGCCGGGTCGTTCCTGCGCTACCTGGGGCGGCGGCAGCAGGCGCACGTGACGGTCGAGCTGCCGGACGACTGCGCGTACCGGGTGGAGCTGATCGACACCTGGGCCATGACGATCACCCCGGTGGACGGGGAGCACAAGGGGCGGGCGCGGGTCGCGCTGCCGGGCCGGCCGTACCTGGCGCTGCGGATGACGAGGGTGAGTTCATGATCGACAAGGGGTTGGCGACGACCGCGCTCGGCTGGCACCTGCACGACGAGCGGCGGCGCGCGCGGACGCTGGCGGCGCTGCGGTCGTCGCCGTTCGACCGGGTGCGGATGGCGGCCCTGGCCTCCCGCTGCTCGCTCGACGCGCTGGAGGAGCGGGTGGAGGAGCTGGCCGCGATCGGCGTGACGGCCGAGCTGGTGCTGCTGCGGCCGGGCGAGGGGGTGGAGGACGCGGAGGCCGCCGCCCGCTACCTGAGCGAGGTGGTGCCCCGGCTGGCCGCGCACCGGAACGTGTGGTGGTCACTCACCGACGACCCGGCCGCGTTCCCCGCCTTCGACGAGCACGACTGGGTGGCGCTGGGCAACCTCGTCGCCGAGCAGGACCCGCTGCACCATCCGCTGTCCATCACGGCCGAGGCCGGCTCGCCGCTGCTGTGGCGGCGGATCTGGACGCACGGCAGCGTACGGGCGCGCAGCCCGCGCGACGCCTGGGTGGCCACCCGCCACCACCACAAGCCGGTGCGGATGGACATGTGCGGGTACGAGGGCGACGCCGGCGACCCGTGGCTCAGCCTCACCCCCGAGGAGGTGGTGGCCCAGGCGTGGGACGGCGTCGTACGGCGGCGGCCCGTCACGCACGGCGAGGCGTACGCCGGGGACGACGGGCTGACCTGGTCGCAGGACGGCGGGACGCTGGCCGGGGCCGCGGTGCCCAGGCTCGCGCTGCTGCGCCAGGTGCTCGCCGCCGTCCCCGACGAGGCCGCCTACCACGACAGGGACGCGCCGATGCTGGAGCTGACCGGGGAGTTCTACCTGGAGTTCTGCGGCGAGCACCGGTTCCCCGAGCGGTCGTTCGACGTGCCGGACGGGCGGTACGAGGCCGAGGTGATCGACACGTGGGAGATGACGGTGACGCCGCTCGGCATCATGAAGGGGCCGGTGGTCACGGTGCCGCTGCCCGGCACGGTCGGCCAGGCCATCCGCCTGCGCCACGTCCCATGACCGCCGCCCTCACCGGACCTGGAGGAAAGGCGGTGGAGGTGGATGGGGCCGAGGTGCGGTTCGGACGGCATGGCGTCATGGAGCCGCATCTCCAGGTGCCGCTGCACGTCCTGTTCACCGCCTCGGTCGGGCGGCCCTGGCGGTTCCAGGCCGCCGACCCGGCCTCCGTTCGGGTCCGGCCACCCGAGCCCGGGGGCGGGATCGTGGTGACGGCGCGGGCCGGGGAGCTGAGCGTCCGGCTCGAGCTGGGCTTCGGCCGCGAGGGCCTGCTGGAGCTGCGCACCGCATGGCACAACGAGACCGGCCGCCGGCTCACCGACGTGGCGGCCGGCCTGCTGCTCCCGCTGCCGGCCGAGGACGTCCACCTGACCATGCCGGGCGTGCTCTACAACGACAACCCGTCGTCGGACCCGAGCCGCGAGGTCCCGCACGTCGGCTTCGTGTGCGAGGAGCACCGCCTGCCCATCCCGGCCGTCAACGCCGCATGGGACGGCCGCTACGTCAGCCTGTTCGCCCACCCCGACCCGGTCAGGGACGAAAGGGACGGCACGGTCGCGTACGGCTCGCTCGGCGTGGTCCGCGCGCCGGGCCCGGCGGTGACGGCGCTGACGGGCGTGATCGCGTTCAACGGCCGTCCTGACGTCTGCTACGTCAGCAAGGCCACGACGGAGGAGCGCCCGCTCGGCTACCGCGACCTCGCCCCCGGTGCGGCGATCACCACCCGGCACAGCCTCGGCTGGGGCGAGGTCGAGCCGCGCGGCTTCGGCTTCAGGACGCTCGTGCACACCCCCCTCTACCGGGACGAGGGCGCCGCCCCGCTGACCGCGTCCGACATCGTCCGGCTCAAGGCGAACGCGATGGACGCCCGCTGGAACGGCGACGGCTACCTCGCCTACGAGGGCGTGCGCCACGGCCGCCCGCGCTCCTACCTGTACGGCTGGACCGGCCAGTGCATGAAGCTGGCCCTGTGCGACGCCATGCTCGGCATCGAGGACGGCGAGCCCGAGCGCGTCGAGCGGGCCCGCCGCGCCGCCGGCTTCTACGTGGACGGCAGCAGGACGCCGGTACGCGGCCTGCACGCCGCCCGCTACCTGGTGGACGAGGGCCGGTGGGAGATGTTCGCCAGGGACGGCTGGGGCGAGTTCGTCTCCAGCCGGGCCCACGGCGAGACGATCACCGACCTGGCCGCGCTGGCGCTGCTGTTCGAGGAGGCCGGACTGGAGGTGCCGCGGTCGTGGGTGGAGACGGTGACGGACGCCGCCGCGGTGTTCTGGCACACCAGGCTGTCCGAAGGGGTCGTCCCGGTCGGCTGGAGCCCGCTCGGCACCCCGGTCTCCGGCCTGGTCAGCGCGGCGGGGGTGGCGTGCGTGCCGGCGATGCTGGGGGCGTACCGGCTGAGCGGGGAACGGGTGTGGCTGCTGCGCGCCGAGGAGGTGCTGGCCTGCTACCACCGGGTGCACGCGGCGACGTACGAGCGGCCGTTCGCGCACGCCACCCTCGACGCCTCCGGTGAGGACAAGGAGGCCGGGATGTACTTCTTCCTGGCCGCGTACGAGCTGCACCGGCTCACCGGCGACGAGCGCTTCGCGGAGTGGGCGGAGGCGGCGGCCGACTGGCTGCTGACGTTCGTCTACGCGTGGTCGCCCGAGTTCGCCGCGGACAGCACGTTCGCCAGGCGCGCCTTCAAGGCGGCCGGCTGGCCCGCGGTGAGCGTGCAGAACCACCACCTCGACGTGTTCTTCCCGACGTCGGAGCTGCTGGAGTTCGGCAGGACGACCGGCCGGCCGCGCTACGCCGAGCGGGCGGTGCGGATCCTGCACGCCATGGGCCAGGGCGTCTGCAGGGAGCCGGGCGACTGGGGGTTCGCGACGCCGGGCGAGCAGGGTGAGGGGTTCTTCCAGACCAACTGGCAGCGTACGGGCGAGGCGAACACGTGGAACCCGTCCTGGGTGATCGCGCTGCCGCTCTATCACGCGCTGCGCATGAGGAAGGTGGCATGAGCGAGTTCCTGAGCGAGGCGGACGCCTGGCGGTACGCCGACGAGCTGCGCGAGCGGGTGCGCCCGCCGGAGTTCCCCGACCGGTGGTTCGACGTGACCGCGTACCGGAGCGGTGAGACCTGGACGGAGGCGTTCCGCGCGGCGATCCGCGCCTGCCACGAGGCGGGCGGCGGCCACGTGCGGGTGCCGCCCGGGACGTACCCGACGGGCGCCATCCACCTGCTCAGCAACGTGGACCTGCATGTCGAGGAGGGGGCGGTGATCCTTTTCTCCACCGATCCCGCCGACTACCTGCCGGCCGTGTACACCCGCTTCTCGGCCATCGAGTGCTACAACTACTCCCCCTTCGTCTACGCCTACGGCCAGGAGAACATCGCGATCACCGGCCGCGGCACGCTCGACGGCTCGGCGGGGCCCGAGCACTGGTGGCCGTGGGTGGGCACGCCGGAGTTCGGCTGGCGGCCCGGCACGCCGGAGGAGAGCGCGGACTGGACGGCGCTGCAGCGCATGGCGGCCGAGGGCGTGCCGGTCGAGGAGCGGGTCTTCGGAGCCGGGCACCACTTGCGGCCGAACATGATCCAGCCGTACCTGTGCCGCAACGTGCTCGTCGAGGGCGTGCGCATTGTGCGCTCCCCCATGTGGGAGATCCACCCGGTGCGCTGCGAGAACGTGCTGGTCAGGAACGTGACGGTCCATTCGCGCGGCCCCAACAACGACGGCTGCGACCCCGAGTCGTGCCGCGACGTCGTCATCTCGGGCTGCGTGTTCGACGTCGGCGACGACTGCGTCGCCATCAAGGCGGGCCGAGGCCCGGACGGGCGCCGGGTCGGGGTGCCGTGCGAGAACGTGCTGATCGAGGACTGCGACATGCGCTACCGGTACGGCTCGGTCGCCATCGGCACCGACACGACCGGCGGGATCCGCAACGTGTTCGTGCGCCGCTGCCGCTGGGGCGGCCCCGGGCTGTACTTCGGCCTGTACGTCAAGACGAACTCGGTGCGCGGCGGCTTCGTGCAGAACGTCTTCGTCAAGGACGTCACGATCAGCGAGCTGACCAAGGAGGCCGTCTCCATCGACCTCTACCACGGCGACGGCCACAACGGCGACGACCCGCCCCCGATCCGCAACGTGCGGGTGTCGGGGCTGCGCAGCGACAGGACGCGCAGCGCGTACCTGCTGCGCGGCTATCCCGAGCAGCCGCTGCGCGACATCACGATCAGGGACAGCTCGTTCGCGCGGGTGTTGCGGGCGGACGTGGTGAGCGACGTCGAGGGGCTGTCGGTGACCGGAGTGACCGTGGGCGAGACCCCCTAGAGGGTCTCGCCCGGTGGTCAGTGCATCGGCGTCCAGACCGTCATGGCGCCCGGGGTGCGGCTGGCCCAGGCGTAGTACGGGATGAACGTCAGGTCGACCGGGCCCACGTGCTCGGGCTCAAGAGGCGCGGCGGCGGTGCGGTAGGGGTAGCCGCCGTCCTCCTTCCTGTGCACGTGGGCCCGGCCGCGCGCGTGGACCGGCACCACCTCGGCGGGCAGGCCGGCGATCGGGCCCCCGTCGGCCGGCCCGCCCTCCAGGCACAGGTCGTCCACGCCGGCGCCCGGGTGGTCGGCCTGCTCCAGGCAGTAGACGAGCGGCCCGCGTTCCACGGCGACCTGGCCGCGGGCCACGTCGAGCCGGGGCACGGCGGCGGTCAGGCGGGGGCTGATGGCGAAGTCGAGCACGATGCGGTCGCCCGGCCGCCAGACGCGGCGGGCGCGGTAGTACGAGCCGGGCCGCGCGGGGAGTCCGGTGCCCGACAGGCCGTCCACGCTGGCGCCGTCGGCCCACGACGGGATGCGGGCGGCGAGCGTCCACGGGGTGTCCGGGGCCTCGGCCACGGTGATCTCCACCCGGCCGTCCCACGGGTAGCCGGTCTCGATCCGCAGCACCACGTCACCGACTCTGAGCGTGCCCGGGGCGTACAAGTGGATTTGGACGCCGCCGTCGTCGCGGGTGGCGAGGTAGCGGTCGAGCGAGGACAGCAGGCGCATGACGTTGGGCGGGCAGCAGGCGGTGCCGTACCAGTCCTGGCGGCCGCGGGCGGCGGCGCGGCGGTCGTCGGGGTTCGCCCCCGCGCGCACGCGCAGCGCGTTGACGTAGAAGAAGCGGTCGCCGGAGAGCGAGACGCCGGGGAGCACGGCGTTGTAGAGGGTGCGTTCCATGAGGTCGGCGTAGGCGGACTCGCCGGTCGCGAGGAGCATCCGGTACGCCCACTGGACGCTGCCGACGGCGGCGCACGTCTCGCAGTACGCGGTCTCCGGGGCCAGCTCGTGGGGGCCGCCGAACTGCTCGCCGTACCAGACGGAGCCGAGCCCGCCGGTCAGGTACGTCTTGGTCGCCACCATGTCGCGCCACTGCGTCGCGAGCGCGGCGAGCAGCTCGCGGTCGCCGGTCTCGGCCGCGACGTCGGCGGCGCCCGCGGCGAGGTACATCGCCCGGACGGCGTGCCCCTCGACGGTGGTGGCGGCGCGCAGCGGGACGCGGTCCTGCCGGATGCCGGGCCCGTGGTGCCCCTTGAGCGGCAGCGTCTCGTGCCCCCTGCCGTCGATCATGCGGGCGGCCAGGTCGAGGTACGCGCGCACGCCGGTCTCGCGGTAGAGCTCGGCCAGCGCGGTCTCGATCTGCGGATGCCCGTCGAGCGCGTCGGGCGGCAGGTCCTTGACGAGGTGGTCGGCGAACCGGCCCGCGACCCCGAGCAGACGCTCGTCGCCGATGGCGCGGCGGCCGGCGACGGCGGCCTGCATGAGGTGGCCCGCGCAGTAGAGCTCGTGGCTGGAGGCCATGTCGCTGTAGCGCGGGCGGCCGGTGAGCTGGGTGTGGGTGTGCAGGTAGCCGTCGGGGGCCTGGGCGGCGGCGACGAGCGCGGACGCCTCCTCGTACGCGCCCGCCAGCTCGGCCGACTCGGCCCTGCCGCGCTCCCAGGCGAGGGCTTCGAGCCACTTGTAGACGTCGGAGTCGGCGAAGACCTTGCCGTGATGCCGCCCGCCGCCGCGTGCGGCCTGTTCGAGGTTGGCGAAGGCGCCGGATTCGCGGATGCGCACGCCGCCCAGGGGAATGGTGACCTCGCGGTTGACCCGCTGCCGTGCTGCCCAGAAGCCGCCTTCGATCCGCATGCCGGGCGCGGGTCGCAGGGTCACGGCGGCTTCCGGGCGGGGTCGTACCACCGAATCATCGCTCATGCGGACATCCTGCCTCACAGTTTATATATCCAACAAGATACGAATATCTATGCTCACCTTGACGCCACAGGAGAGGCGGCGGAGGCTGGAGGGCAGGTTTTATGCGATAGTGAATATTTATAAGGGGAACGATGGCTGAGATACCCGACACGGTCGTGCTCGAAGAGCGGGCCGAGCTGGCGATGAACGCCGTGGCCGGGCTGCCCGACGCCGGCATGGACGGCATCCCGTACTTCAGCGCCGATCTGCTGGCCCGCCCCGCGGTGCTGCGGCACGGCGACTGGGACTGGGGCTCCAGCCACGGGCGGCTGCTCGACGCGTGCGTGCTGGCCAGGCACATGACGGGCAAGGACACGTGGCGGGAGGTCGAGGACGGCTACCGGCGGCGGCTGGCCGGCTTCTTCGGCCCCGACGGGCTCAGCTACCGCCGGGCCCGCCCCGAGGCCGGCTGGCCCGCCCACGCCAACCTCATCGACCAGCGGGCCGTGCTGCTCTCACTGACCACGTCCTACCTGTCCGACGGCGACCCCGAGGTCAGGAGGCTGGCCGACGGGCACGTGGCCGCGCTCAAGCGCATCGCCGTCAAGGAGCGCGACGTCTGGTTCTACCCGGCCTCGGAGTACACGCCGGACGGCTGGCCCTCGCCCAACGCGATCGCGCTGCACCTCGCGCCCGACCCCGCCTCGTTCAGCGGCCGGCTCATCATGCCGCTGCTGCGCTACCACCAGGCCACCGGCAACGAGGACGCCCTTGAGCTGTGCGGGTGGTTCGCCCGGCTGATCGTCGAGAAGAGCGGCGTCTACCACGAGGACGGCAGCTTCAACCCGGCCCGCGCCTACCGCAGCGGGCACTTCCACACCCGGCTCGGCACCCTCGAAGGACTCGCCCGGTACGCCCTGCACACCTCCGACCACGAGCTGACCGCGTTCGTGCGCCGCTCGTACGACTGGGCGCTCGGGCAGGCCACCGCGTTCGGCTGGACGCCCGGCGACCTGGCCGACCAGCGCTACGAGCACGAGAGCTGCTCCCTGGTCGACCTCATCGGCCTCGGCGCCACGCTGGCCCGCGCCGGGCACACCTCTTATTGGGGCGTCGTCGAGCGGTTCCTGCGCAACCACCTGGTGGAGTCGCAGCTGCTGGATCTGAGCTGGGTCGAGTCCGCGCCCGACACCTCGGGTGACGAGCCCGGCTGGACGACGCACGTACGGGTGGGCGAGCGCGTCCTCGGCGCCTTCGCCGGGTACGGCGCGCCCAACGACTTCGTCTGCGACGTCGAGCTGGGCCGCGGGCACACCGCCGACGTACAGGCGTGCTGCGTGGGCTCCGGTGTGCGCGGCCTGTTCTGGGGCTGGAACAACGTCGTCGCCGCCGAAGACCGGGTCACCCGCGTCAACCTGCTGCTCAACCGGGCCACCCGCCAGGTCACCGTGCTCAGCCACCTCCCCCACGAGGGCCGGGTGGACCTGGACGTGCACGAGGACCTGCGCGAGCTGCGCGTCCGCATCCCCGGCTGGGCCGGCTACGCCAAGGTCCGCGTCACGCGCCCCTCCGGCGGCTTCGACGGCATCCGCACCGGGGCCTGGGCCCCCGACGGCTACCTGTCGATCCCCGCCCCGCGCCGGGGCGAACGCGTCACCGTCACGTTCCCCGTCCCCGAGCGGACCAGCACGGAGGTGGCGGCGGGGCGCGAGTACCAGGTGCGGTGGCGGGGCGACGACGTGACCGGCATCAGCCCGGAGGGCACGGCCCGCCCGATGTACAGCGCCCGCAAGGTCCACCCGACCACCCCACGCCGTACGTACGACCTGAACCGACCCACCACGGAGTGGACCTGGTGACTGGGCCGGCGACCGGGCCGCTGACGGGGGCGGTGACCGGGCCAGCGACCGGGCCAGCGACCGGGCACGTGAGCGGGCACGTGAGCGGGCCCGTGACTGCGTGGTCGGCCGCCGCCGAGGTCCTGGGCGGGAGCCTGTGCGACGTGACGGTCCGCAACATCATCCGCCCCGCCGTCGGCGGGACGGACCTGCGGGTCCGCCTCACCAACGCTTACGGCGACCGCCCGCTGCACGTCGGCCACGTCTACGTCGGCGTGCCAAGCAGCGGACCAGCCCTGGAAGCGGGCTCGAACCGCCTGCTGACCTTCGCCGACGATCCCGAGATCACCCTGGCCCCGGGCACGACGGCACTCAGCGACCCGCTACCGGGCTTGGTGGCGGCCGGCCGACGACTCGCCATCACCCTGTACCTACGCGGCCCAAGCGGCACTTTGACCGGCCGCAACCGCGCCACCTCCCCGTCCCTGCCTTCCGAACGTCCCGGGATGCCCGCCTACCGGTCCCTGCCCGGCGACCACGCCGCGGACGAAAGCGGCGCCCCGTTCGTCGAGGAGGCGACAGTCTGGCACTGGCTGGACTCTCTGACCGTCGTCCCTCCGGCGCCGGTGCAGGTGGTGGCGGTGCTGGGCGACTCGATCACGACAGGCGTCGGCTCGGAATCGGGCCAGGGCTGGCCCGACTTCCTGCGGCTCCCTGTCGCGAACGACGGCATCTCAGGCGGAAAGCTCCTGACCGCAGGACCAGGGCACTCCGCCGAAACCCGCCTGACCACGGAAGTGCTCTCCAAGCCAGGCATCACCACGGTGATCGTCCAGGCCGGCATCAACGACGTAGGCGCGGGCGCGCAGGCAGAAGACCTGATCGCCGCGTATGAGCGAATGGCGGTAAAAGCCCACGCCGCCGGCGTGCGCCTGATCGTCGGCACACTGACTCCGTTCGAGGGCGCGGAGTACTGGACGACGGAGAGAGAGCGCACCCGCCAAAAGGTGAACTCCTTCCTCCGCCGAAGCGCCACCCCCCACCACCGGGACGCCGCACCCGACCTCCGGTGCACTACGCCCGGCCCCCAGGGGGCCACCTCCGAGCATCGGAGCACCACGCCCGCCCGCCAAGACGTCACAATCGACCGCGAGGAGGCAACCGCCTTTCATCGCCAGGGCGCCATGCTTCACCGCCAGCGCGACGCGTCCGAGACGCCGCCCTATGCTGGACGGTGCCAGGGCGACATGTCCGAGACGTCGCACTCTGCTGAGCGATGCCAGGGCGACACGCCCGAGACGTCGCACTCTGCTGGGCGGTGCCAGAGCGACGCGTTTGGGCGCCGGGGTGCTCCGTTCGACCGGTTGGCCGACTTCGACGCCGTGCTCCGCGACCCCGCCTGCCCGACTCGCCTCCTGCCGGCCTATGACAGCGGCGACCACCTCCACCCCAGCACAGCCGGCCACCGCGCCATGGCCACCGCAGTGGACCTCCGCGCCCCGCGCCCCTCCTGACCCGCGCCCCGCGCCGGCCGAGGCCGG